>NZ_JAPZSR010000024.1:0-53996 GCF_027531875.1 Microcystis sp. LE19-84.1B
GGTTTCTTCTAACCAAAGAGAATCATCAATTTCGTAGAGAGTTTTTAAGTCGGGAATAACAGTCATTTTTTATCTCCTTTATTCGTAAGGTGGTAGCCAATTAGGATCGAGAAGTTCTGCTAAACTGTAGGGACAAGTATCAGGGAAAGTAACTTTATTCTTTGTCTTTTTCCGCACAAAGAAAACTGCATCTTCATAAATGCTAGTTAATTCATTTTGTAAATAATTACGGAGATTGGTGGTTAAGCCTCTTTTTAGCTGAATTTGAAAGTTGACTATTTCTAACTCCCAGTGATCCTGATTATATTCTCTTTCCCTTGTCCAAAATTGTAATAATAAACAATGTCTGATTATTTGCTGTAAAAAACTAGCAGCACGAAACTTTTTCTCGTTTCCCAAGTCTTCTAACTCCTCGATTAAGTTTTCTAAATCTAAAGCGTCAAATCTTTTCGCTTTTAAGAGTTCGATGGTTTCTTCTAACCAGAGAGAATCATCAATTTCGTAGAGAGTTTTTAAGTCGGGAATAACAGTCATTTTTTATCTCCTTTATTCGTAAGATGGTAGCCAATTAGGATCGAGAAGTTCTTCTAAACTGTAGGGACAAGTATCGGGAAAGTTGACTTGATTATCAGTTTTTTTACGAACGTATTGCCGGGACTCAAAGTAAATTTGCTCAAATTCCTGTTCTAGATATTTGCGAAGATTTGTGGTTAAATAGCGCTGTAACTGATATTGAAAACTTATTATCTCTGCTTGCCAATGAGCCTGATTATATTCTCTTTCCCTTGTCCAAAATTGCAGTAACAAAGCATGACGAATAATTTGCTGTAAAAAACTAGCAACACGAAACTTCTTCTCGTTTCCCAAGTCCTCTAACTCCTCGATTAAATTGTCTAAATCTAAAGCGTCAAATCTTTTCGCTTTTAAGAGTTCGATGGTTTCTTCTAACCAGAGGGAATCATCAATTTCGTAGAGAGTTTTTAAGTCGGGAATAACAGTCATTTTTTATTTCCCCTAGAATTGGCAATAGTGACCAGTTAAACCGATCACTACAGCTTTTATATACTAGATAATTTTAGCGGAGCGCAGACCGAAAAAGAGACCGAGGGCAATTCCGGTAAAAACGATCAGATAACCCGCTAAAGCAGCAACAGCTAACACAGACATGGTGAAAATCTCCCAAGTAATTTAATCTTTTTTAGCATTGTACCGTTATTCTTGCCCTTCCCCTTCCTCGTCTTCCAGATCTTCCCCAAAGCGCTGCTGGGGGGGAATTGCGGCGACAATTGCCTCGATTACCTTACCGACTGGAACAATTTCTAAGCCCACATCTTCGGGATAAACTTGACCTCTGGGGACAATTGCCCGTTTAAAGCCTAATTTCGCCGCTTCTTTTAATCTTAGTTCCATTTGCGACACTAAGCGCACTTGTCCGCCTAATCCCACTTCCCCGATTAAGACTGTGCGCGGATCCACGACTCGATCGCGAAAACTAGCGACAACAGCGATCGCAACTCCCAAATCCGCCGCTGGTTCTTCCACTCCCAACCCTCCCGCGGAGGCAACATAGGCATCTAATTTCGATAAGGGAATGCCGACGCGCTTTTCTAAAACGGCGAGAATTTGCTGTAATCGGTTGTATTCTATGCCAGTAGTCGATCTTCGGGGGGAAGCATAACTGGTAGGGCTAACTAATGCCTGTAACTCCACCACAATCGGGCGTGTACCTTCACAGGCTACCACCGTCGCCGTACCCGGGGAAAATTCGTCGCGATTGCCTAAAAACAATTCTGAGGGGTTTTCCACTTCCACCAAACCGTGATCCACCATCTCGAAAATACCGATCTCATGGGTTGCTCCAAAACGGTTTTTCACGGATCTTAAGAGACGATGGGAGGCATAGCGATCGCCTTCAAAATATAACACCGTATCGACCAAATGTTCCAAAACTCGCGGACCTGCGATCGCCCCTTCTTTAGTCACATGACCGACAATTAATAAAGTAATATTCTCCCGTTTTGCCACCTGCATCAAGGCGGAGGTACATTCGCGAACTTGGGCGACGGATCCCGGTGCGGAAGTTAACGCCCCAAAATAAAGAGTTTGAATACTGTCAATTACCGCCACCTGTGGGCGTAGAGATTCTAATTCCCGCAAAATTTCCTCTAAATCGGTTTCTGGCAGAACATAGAGATGATTATCGAGTTCTGCGGTTGATTCAGAGGCTTTGTTCTCCTTGCCATTGCCATTATTTTCCGACTCCACGGGAACCACTCCCACCCCCAAACGGGCAGCCCGCAGTTTAATCTGTTGTCCCGATTCTTCGGCGGAAACGTAGAGGATGCGCGGTAATCTTTGGGCGAGTTGGTTGGTAACTTGCAGTAAAAGCGTCGATTTGCCGATACCCGGATCGCCGCCGATTAGTACAAGAGAACCGGGGACGATGCCACCACCGAGAACGCGATCGAATTCCCCGTAACCAGAGGGAAAACGTTCCTGTTCATACTGGGTAATTTCCGAGAAGCGCACCGAGATGCGCGGTTGCGGGTTGCGTTGCCCTTTGCCGTTATTTGGGCGACTATTTTGCCATCCTGGGCGATTTCCCGCCGGATTATTGCCACCAGCCATCACTTGTTCTTCTAGCGTCCCGTAGGTGTCACAACTGGGGCATTTTCCCAACCATTGGGGAGATTCCGCCCCACAAGCGCTACAGATATATATTGTTCGCGATTTCGCCATGTTTTTTAAGAAAAGTTGAAGAAAAGTGGTTTGAGGATCAATTCTCTTGTCAAATTTAATTAAGTATGATAGAGGGGAAGGAAGATCCTAAAGTTATTGATAATTGCCATAAAAGAAATAAAATAAGAAATTTAGGCTTAATGATAACGGCCAAAGGATATTCTATAAACAGGAACGCTCGTTATTTAACTTTAAAATTCATCACACTATTTAACTAAGGAGTGTTAATTCAGTTGGAGAACCAGAAGGAAAAAATTCTCGTTGTTGATGATGAAGCCAGCATCCGTCGTATCTTAGAGACTCGTTTGTCGATGATTGGTTATGAAGTCGTCACCGCCGCCGACGGAGAGGAAGCTTTAGAAACCTTCCGCACCGCCGAACCCGATTTAGTGGTTTTGGATGTGATGATGCCGAAATTAGACGGTTACGGTGTCTGTCAGGAACTCCGCAAAGAATCGGATATTCCTATCATTATGTTAACCGCTTTGGGGGATGTGGCCGATCGAATTACCGGGCTAGAATTGGGCGCGGATGACTATGTAGTTAAACCTTTTTCTCCCAAAGAACTCGAGGCGCGGATTCGTTCGGTGTTGCGTCGGGTAGAGAAAAATGGCGCACCGGGAATTCCCAGTTCTGGTGTGATTCATATCGGTTCCATTAAAATCGATACCAATAAACGCCAAGTTTATAAGGGGGATGAACGCATCCGTCTGACCGGTATGGAATTTAGTTTACTGGAATTATTGGTTAGTCGATCGGGAGAAGCTTTTTCCCGCTCGGAAATCCTTCAGGAAGTTTGGGGTTATACCCCCGAACGTCATGTGGATACGCGGGTGGTAGATGTGCATATTTCCCGTTTACGAGCCAAATTAGAAGATGATCCCAGCAATCCTGAGTTAATTCTCACCGCTAGAGGTACAGGCTATCTTTTCCAGCGGATTTTAGAACTAGACGAGGAATAGTTTTCAGCTATGGCACCAGCTGATCCCAATCGTATTTTAAGACTGTTACCCCTGTTCGCCGGCATCGTCGGGGGTACGGTATTAATGTTTAATCGTTTTGCCACTGCCGATTTAACCCCATCGCAAGCGCGTTCCGATGTGATGGGAGTGATTTTGAGTGGGGTTTTAATTTTGGTGGGTTTAATCTGGCAAAGAGTTCAACCCCGCTTACCGGATGCTGTGGAATTAATCGGGCGCGAAGGTCTGGAATTTGCCCCAGATTTGCCAGAACCGGTTAAAATTGAGCTTGCTTGGGCTTCCCATTTACTTTTAACTAACACCGTGACAAAATCTCTGATCGTTTATTATCGGGGAGAAGTTTTATTACGTCGCGGTATCTTAAGGGAGAATTCTGAAGTTAAAGTTAGTAATATTATCAAAAGAGTTTTAGAAACCGGTAAAGCCGTTTATTTAGTTAATTTAAATTTATATCCCGCTAAAATCGAGTTTGACTATTTGCCAGAAAACACCCAAGGCTTAATCTGTCAACCCATCGGTAAGGAAGGGGTGTTAATTTTGGCGGCAAATTCACCCCGCAGTTATACTAAACAAGATGAAATTTGGATCGAGGGAATTGCTGATAAATTAGCCAACACTTTCAGTCAGTTTTAGACGATTTCAGTTGAGTAGGGAAAAAATACACCCAGAATCCAGTTTAGCGATCATGATATCTGGTTGTAGGGTGATTTTGTCCAAAATTGGCACAAAGTAAGAGAATTGCTTGAGTATCGGCGGCTAACATCTAAGAATCTCCCCAGGAATTCATCTACTTTTGATCGCTTGATTACCCACGGGGAAAATCTCGAGGCGGTATTAGCGATCGCCATAGTAACCACTTCTATTCAGATTCTACCAGTTTATTTTCGCTTGATCGCTCCAGCATTTATGCTAAATTTACTGGTAGAATACTGGGGATTTGCCCCGCCCACTTCAGTCTGTTAAACTCAACTGTTCATAGCTCTGAAAATTTCACGAACAGAGATTTTTTCGAGCCAACAACCTATAAAAAAGTTGTCTAGCCGTAATTCCTATAATTCAATTACACCTGCTATTAATTTCCAGCAGGGAGCTTCTCCTTCCCAATTTGCCGAAGATATCCAAGGCAGACTAAGACTGACGGTAACAAAACAGTTTTGCTGAGGTTGATAGCCTGTATTTAATTTCTCGACAAATACGGGATCAGTTATCTTTGCTTCTGTCAAACTGTTACCATTCGCTGTTGTAATTGTGCCACGCCACTCAAAATTTCCTTTTGATTTTTCTTTTTGATATACTCTAAAACTCTGCACATGAATCAACTGGAGAGTATAACGTTGATTGAAATTAAGGTTTTTCAAATAAGAAGGATTAACATATTTAATTGAATTGTGCAGTATTTTTGTTGGGGTTCTACAATACTTTCCCAAATCATTGATATTGAATCTACCTACACATTTCCATTCACCGGGTAAAACGGAAAGATTTTCCGATTCAAACCCAAAATCATTGCCAGTATCAGCAAGGGGAATTTCGAGAATATCTAAAACTTTTGGTTCTTTACCAGAAATTAGTCTAACTGCTCGTGGAACCCTGCCATCTTCTGGATAAAGAGAATCACACACAGGACGAACCCAATTTCCTGAACTAATATCAATTCCAGCGATACAGCGTTCATTTAATTTCCATGAATTAGCAAGACAGACAATTTTTTTCAGAGATGACATATATTGACATTCCCCCATTTATCCTTTAAATATTCGGCCACTAAACGACGGTGACAATTATGAGGTTTTGCCTCACTACAGAGTAAACAAGCGTTATTAATTACATCTGGAGAAACTTTTGTTTCAATGCTACGGCTACTAATAAGTTGTCTAAATTTTTGTTCGTATATTGTCCAATCAACTTTTTTCTTTTTATATTCATCAAGAATATCTTGAGTTGGAGCTAAGTCTAAAACATGAACATAGTCAATTCCACCGATGACTTTTAAAAAATATTCCAGGTCAGCTTTTTTACTAAATCCTGCTAACTGGGAAACATTATTTAAACGAGTATCTATAACTCTCTTAACACCAGCTTTTTGTAAGTCATCAAAGAACTTCTGTGCAGTCTTTTGAGTAAAGCCGATTGTAAAGAGATTGATTGTCCTGTTCATCATGATTACCACTTGTTTCTATATAAGCAATTGCATCACCCTGAAGCTTATAAGCTTTCTCCAAACATTCTGCTTTTGTGAGAAGATTGCTATTTGGCTCGACAAATAAAGAAAGCTGAATTTCTTTTTGACTACTTGCTGAAAAATCGGTCAAACTATGTTTGAACAGCATTCTTTCTTCCAGATGGTCATGAGATTCCAAGTCACCATTTTTTAGAATATGATAAATATCTAAATCGCAATGACGTAGATGTTGACAAACCAGAATCGCTCTATGACATTCAATCGGGTCTTTCTCCGCACACATAAGGGCAATTCGATGTTTTTTCACTCCCTCTAAAATTCGTTCAATTCCATGATTAAAAGCTGATGTTTTAGCAATTTTTTCGTATAAAGCCTTACCATTGACATAACATTCTTCGCTGCTCGGTCTGGCTCCTAATTCCTTGCCCAAAAACACATAGTAAATGCCTTCACTTTTTAAAGCATTTGACAATATTGACTGATTAAAATGCTTGAGAAATCGGCTATAAGGATGAGAACGAACATCAGCAAGGGCAGTTATATTATGCTTCTTAAGTAGAAGCATAAATGAGGCAATTTCGTGATTAGAGTGACCGATGGTGAATAACTGCATCAATATTATTATTCCTTCGATGAAAGCCTACAATAATCATTGTAGATCAACCATTGCCTAGAGAGGGGAACACCATCGGGCTAGAAGTGACTCTATAGGCAGAATATCCCAACTTCTAACCCTGATTATCGGTCAGGGGTCGATGTTTCTCGATCAAATCGATCACTTGGGTGACACTTTCAGGGAAAATTACCACTAAACCACCCTCAGAAACCGTACTTAAAGCCTTCTCTAAAGCTTCCGTTTCATCGAGAATAACTTCTGGCCGCAAACTGGCATTTTCTTGGCTAATTCCCCGGAGAATTAAATCGGCCACTTCCCCCCGGCGGCGACCGCGAGTATCGTTATCTTCCTTAACAATAATTCGATCGAACATTTGGGCCGATAATTTCCCTAATAAAATTAAATCATCATCGCGTCGATCGCCCGGCCCCCCAACCACGCCGACTTTTTCCCCGGACCAATTGCCGACAAAACCGCCGACGGCTTCGTATCCGGCGGGATTATGGGCATAATCGATTAAAGCGTGATGGTGTCCCAAGTCAAACAGGTTCATCCTGCCGGGGGTCTGGGCCACGGAAGGTTTAAAAGTCCGCACCCCTTGGCGAATTAACTCGATATCGATACCCTGCACAAAAGTGGCTAAACAGGCGGCCAGGGCGTTAGCAATCATAAAAGGAGCCATTCCCTGCATAGTCACGGGAATATTGACTGCTTCCTCGATTCTCAGTGTCCATTCTCCCTCTAGAATCGACAGATAGCCATTCTCATAAATGGCGGCCATGCCACCGCGACGGATATGGTCGTGAATAATCGGGTTATCGGGACTCATGGAAAAATAAGCGACTCTTCCCTTGACTTTTTCGGCCATACTAACGGTCAAGGGGTCATCGGCATTTAAAACCGCGTAACCCTCGGCGCTAACCACCTCGGCCACAACGCTTTTTACCTTCGCCATTTGTTCGATGGTGTCGATATCACCGATACCCAAATGGTCGGCGGCCACATTTAACACCACCCCCACATCGCACTGATTAAAGGCTAAACCCGATCGCAGGATACCACCCCGGGCCGTTTCTAACACAGCAATCTCTACTGTGGGGTCCTTCAAAATCATACTGGCGCTGTAGGGACCGGTGTTATCGCCCTTTTCTACCAGATAATCATCGATATACACGCCGTCCGTCGTGGTAAATCCGACTACTTTCCCCGTTTGTCGGCAAATATGAGAGATTAAGCGGCTAGTGGTGGTTTTGCCGTTAGTTCCCGTAATGGCCAGAATTGGCACGCGACTGGGAGTCCCGGGGGGGAATAACATATCGATAACTGGGGCGGCGATATTGCGGGGTAAACCGCGACTGGGGGCGACGTGCATCCGAAAACCGGGAGCGGCGTTGACTTCTACGATTACCCCGTCCACTTCTTTCAGGGGTTTGCGGATATCATCTGTGACCACATCGATCCCGGCAATGTCCAAACCGATTAATTTTGCCACTCTTTGGGCGATCCAGACGTTTTCGGGGTGAATTTCGTCGGTACGATCCACAGCGATGCCGCCGGTGCTTAAATTAGCCGTGGCTCGCAGATAGGCGATCTCTCCGTGGGCTAAAATGCTGGTTAATTCATAGCCCTGTTTTCCTAGCACATTAAGGGCGGTTTTGTCAATAGTTATTTTAGTTAAAACGTTGGCATGACCGTCACCCCGGTTGGGATCTTGATTAGTAATTTCGATTAATTCTTCTATAGTTGAGCGTCCATCACCGACGACGTGAGCGGGAATCCGTTCGGCCACGGCGGCGACTTTGCCGTTTATGACTAAAATTCGGTGATCACTGCCTTTATAGTACCTTTCCACGATCACGCTGCGGGTTTTCGAGGCGGCACTGGCCAGATCATAGGCTTCCTCTGCTTCCTGTTGATTTTTGATGTCGATGCTGATGCCCCGGCCGTGGTTGCCATCGAGGGGTTTAATCACGATGGGAAACCCTCCCACTTCCTCAATTGCCGCTGACAACTCATCCAAGTATTGAATCACCGTACCCCGGGGGACGGGAATCCCACCATCCTTGAGGATAGTTTTCGTGCCTTCCTTGTCACAGGCCAACTCAACGGCTAAAATCCCCGAAAAACTGCTTAAAGTGGCTTGAATGCGCTTTTGGTGAACGCCATAGCCCAATTGCACCATGGCACGAGCGCTCAGGAGTAGCCAGGGAATATTTCTAGCTTGTGCTTCTTTGACGATGGTTTCGGTACTCGGACCGAGGGCGGCATTATTGCATAAATCGCGTAAATCGGCTAAATCCTGGGCCAATTCTTCCTTAGGATAGGTTCCCGTATCGACAATCGATTGACACAAACGCACGGCAGCCCGACCCGCATAACGTCCCGCTTGCTCCTCAACGTACTCAAATACCACGTTATAGACTCCGGGGGTGGAGGTGCTTCTAGTGCGACCAAACCCGACGGGAGTTCCCGCCAATTCCTGCAATTCTAGGGCGATATGTTCGATGATGTGGCCCATATAAGTGCCAGTGCGGACTCGTTCAAAGAAACCGCCGCGATAACCGGGCGAGCAGTAATGTTCGACTAAACTGGGGAGAACGTCGATTAATCCCTCGTAAAAGCCGGGGATTTCATTCGATGGCTTCTCTGCGAGATCCTCGAGATCCAGACGCATAACAATGAGCTTGTCGCGACGAATACTCCAGTAGTTGGGACCGCGCAGGGTTTGGGTTCTGAGAATTTTCATGATGCTGGTGTTCGCTGTTGAGAAGCACAAAGAAGCCGTTGTTTATTGTCTGGTTTTCCGAGATGGGTAAACTGTTCATCGTGAACAGTTTTTCAGGAGTTTTTTTACCCCAATTTAGCGATCACTTGCTGTTTTTTGAGATGATAGCCATCACCGTAGGAAAGAATATGCACCCGCAAATTATGCAGACTCAGGGGTTCGTTAGCGGTGACGTGATGGTGGTTGGTGTGGGACATTTCCCTAGCATCAATTACCGTCACTGTACCGCAGCCGATTACTGTCATCGTGCCATCCCGTTCAAACATAGCGCAGGTATCCTCATCGATGCCAATTCCTAAACGTTCGGGATAACCAGAGATAGCGCTCATTAGCCGGGCCATGCGGTTGCGATTGTGGAAGTGTTGATCGACAATGACTTCAGGAATGAGACCTAATCCCATGGCCATATCCACTAGAGCGCGATTGGGTGCTTCCCCGCTGCTGCCCCCAGCAATCATGTGATGACCCATAACGGCGGCCCCGGCGCTAGTTCCAGCCAAGGTCAGTTCTCCCTGTTGCACTCTTTGTCTGATCCTTTCCATCAGGGGGGTATCGGAGAGCAAACCGCATAAACGCAGCTGGTCGCCTCCGGTCATAAATACACCTGTACACTCTTCGATGTAGGCTTGGAATTGGGCATCTTCTCCCTGCACACGATCGCGAATATCGATAACTTTGACGTATTTTGCCCCCATTTCCTCGAAAATCTTCTGATAGCGATCGCCGATTAAAACCGGTTCTCTGGAAGCGGAGGGAACAATAGCGATCACTGCTTCGCTACCCCCAGCGCGATTCCAAAAGGTATGCAGTATCTCTTTACCGTGGACTTTATCCTCGGCACCTCCAATGACTAAAATCGCCGTTTTGAGAGATACGGGGGTAGGATTTTGGTGGTGTTGGGTTTCTAGCTCGATGATCATGTCACTGAACGAATAGACATTTTTAGGGATGGAAGGTTTTTCGGGAAGATGTACAGGTATCTTGATGTTATTTTCCCTGAGCGGTTGACGGAAAAAAATGCGGTTTAGGAATATTTTTCGGGACATCAAGCAATAGTAGAGGCGATTTTAGCAATTTTCTTCGATCCACTGGCAATGACGGACTGTTAGTTAACTTTTAGTCTAGGCTAGACTTCGATCACTCAAGCTAGAGCCAGAAAAACCCCTAGACAGTACAGCATAGTCTATCATGTTATTGAGATAGACTGGCGCAAAATTAGCAAGATTTTAACTGATCGATCCGTGACACAATGATACATTAAACACTATCCCAGTCTAGGCCTTAATTTTCCCCGTGCAGTTTGACATTATTACTCTCTTTCCCGATTTTTTTACTTCACCGCTGCAGTCGGGGTTGTTGGCAAAAGCTCTCGAACGCGACATCGCTAGGGTAAATTTGGTCAATCTTCGGGATTTTGCCCACGATAAACACCGTCGTGTCGATGATGAACCCTACGGTGGTGGTGTGGGAATGTTATTAAAACCAGAGCCAATTTTTGAGGCGATCGAGTCTTTAGAGATTTTACCACCCCGGGAGATTGTGCTGATGACTCCCCAGGGGGAACCTCTCAATCAAGCTTTACTGAAAACCTGGGCCAGTAGTTATCAGCAGTTAATTCTCATCTGTGGGCATTATGAAGGAGTAGATGAGCGGGTTTGTGAGCATTTGGTGACTAGAGAGGTATCTTTAGGGGATTTTGTCCTAACTTGTGGGGAAATCCCGGCTTTAGCCATTATTAACGGGGTGACGCGGTTGTTACCCGGGACGGTAGGTAAAGCAGAATCGTTGAAATTGGAGAGTTTTGAGGCAGGTTTATTGGATTATCCCCAATATACCCGGCCGCCGGTCTTTCGCGGTTGGCAAGTGCCGCCGGTTTTGCGATCGGGTAATCATCAGGATATCGCTGATTGGCGCTATCAACAACAACTCGATCGCACGAAGGAACGTCGTCCGGATCTCTGGCAAAAATGGCTAGAGGAACAGGATTAATCGCCAAAAATGCTCCCGTGGGAAGTGGGGTGTGGGGTGTGGGGTGTGGGTACTTAAAAATCAAAATCACCGGTAAAGGAACGACGGATGGGATAGGAAACAGATTTATATTCTGTAAAATGGGAAGTATTGGTCAGTTTTTCTTCTAATCGTAATAATACCTCTTGATTATTGATATTATTCCCTTGACTGGTTAGGATAAATCTTACTGGAAATTCTCGCTCTCTTGGATTTTCCGATGGAGAATCAAAAGTCAGTTCGTGGAGATCAGAAATTAACTCTCCCATGGGTGTATAGATGCCAGCTTTTAGCCTACGAGGTTGAACTTTATCGGTGACGGGTTTTTGTTGATAAAAAGTAACAGCTAGTTGCCCTGATGTAATGGTTGAGGTAGAGTTACGAATAATTTCCACTTCCACGGTAGAAAGATCCCCTCGTCTTTTTTTATTAACTTTAACAATGGGAATAATAATTTCCTGTAAACTTGCGCCACCATGAACAAAACGACTTCCCGATCCTTGGATTCGTAAACGACTAATAGATTTGGGAATTTGGATTTCTAGTTCTCCCGTTAAACCGATCTGTTGTGCTTTAAATTTTTTGAGTCTATCGGAGTCTTCTAGTGCTTTACCGATCAGAAAACGCCTATTTTTTTTGATGATTTTATCCCCTAGTACTTCCACGGTGGAAAAATCACTATTCTCGACATCACTATGTTGGTAAATGAACCCATGATCTGCCGTAATCAATAGGTTACTGGCATTGGCTCCCGTCAGTTTTTTAATGAGCTTATCGAGTTCAGAAAAGGTGTTTTCAACCACCTGAAAAACTTGTTTTTCTGTTGCTAATTTATCTCCGATCTGATCAATTTGATTGTGATAAACATAAACCACATCGTGATCTCGAAATAGGGAACGACTTCGATCCTGGTTTAATTCTAATAGTTCTTTGGCTTGAATAACTGTTGCTTTTTTTTGTATCTTTTGAAAGGCTTTTTGGATAATTTTACGCCGATTTTCTGTTCCTTGAGAGTCTTGTTGATCTACATAAACAGAATCATCAATTATTTCTAGTGTCTGATTAGGCAAAAGGGCAGCCATTCCCAGTGCAGTATAACTGGGTAAGAGAGTGATAGCAGCTTCTAGGGTGGCTTCATAACGATCCTCTTGACGAATTAAACTGACTAACTCATCCCCGATTTCATAGCGGAGAGCGTCGGAAATAATGACACAAACTTTTTTATCTTTTTTCAAAAATGGTTCTACCCATTTGCTAAAAAATGACCTTTGTGAAGAGAATTCTATCTTGTTCCATTGGGTGACACTATCAACAAAGACTTGCCAAGAACTATTAAGGTTTAAAAGATAGGAATTTACATAACGGTTTTCAATTTCTTGACTAAGTTTTTCTGTCAGAGTAGGTTGAGCAGCCGCCACCAGATGATAAATAAATTTACGGTAGAGTTGATCAATTTTAAACCAAGATTGACAATATTTTTCTAAGCCATCTTTGAGGGATTCGATGGATAAGTTAGCTTCATCTAAGACTTGAATAAACTGTGAGGCATAGTTAACAACTTCGTACAAATGTTTAAATTTTCGATACCAGTATCCTTGTTGACGCTGACGCACAATATTAATAACTTCATGAGTCGCAATGGTTCGATTACTAACCGCTTGAATGAGATCATGAATTATTTTTAGGTCAATTAAGCTAAAATAATCTATTGAGATAAGTTCTTGATAACGTCGCTGGTTGAGTTTTTCCTTAATATTGAGAATTTCAGCACAATGATCGGATAAGCTTTCAAAAGATTTTTCAAATTGACGGCTATCTTTCCATCTGTTGAAAAAAATCAGGGCATCTTGTGTTAGTGTTTCCTGTCCTTCTAAGGCGTAATTATAACAGGATTGAAAGAGTTGTATGACAAAGTCTTTGATACTTAACTCTGAGGAACGATAACCATAAACTTGTTCCATTTGTTGCCAAAGAAATTTAGTTAAACCAGTGCGATCGCAGAGTTTAAATTTTTCGTCTTGTTGTTCGGCGTGTTCTTTTAAGAGTTGTTCTACAATGGAATCTAAACGGGGAGGTGCGGCAGTACAAACCGCCAACATTTTTAGGCGAATATTGGTTTTTGTGTCATGGGGTTGAAGTAATTGTTTTAGGGATTCTCGGCGTTTATTAGACAGAAAAAATTCACGATGAGGAGCAAGCACATCGGCAAATTCTAGCCCTATTTCTAATTCATTTAGCCAAAGAGAAACTTGATCGCTGCTGAATTTTCCCTGTGCTAACTCCACATCTAGTAACCAGTTATCTAAATATTCTGGTTCTTTGCCTTCATGGTATAAGAGGAATTTTTGTTGAGGTTGTTCTTTTAAAATTCGGTATTTTAATCCAAATTCGTTATTTTTTATCTCTATTTTTTCAATGTTTTCTAATTCTAATCTCTCGAAATCTGAGCGTAACTCTTTTTCGGTGTCATACCAAAAAACAATCCGGTGACGCTCAAAAAGTTTAGTTAAGACTTGTTTAATCTGCTGATTCAAGGGGTTAACCTCCAAAATTAATAAATTATACAAAACTCTTTAATCTTTAATCTTTAAAAATTTCTAAGTAGGGTGCATAAGAAAAAGCCCGATTTCTTTTTTGTCCCGTGATTTCTTTTAAAAGTCCTAAATAACAAAAATTTTTAACTAAAGTATTAGCATTAGGATAGGATAATTGAGTAATTTCTTGAACATGATCGATAGAAACAATCGGGCGAAAATAAAGGTTTTCAAGTAAAGCGATCGCATTACCAGATCTTCGTCCCATTTTCTCAAGTAAGAGTTGACGATGGTTTTCTTTCATAGTTACAATTGTTCTCGCTGTATTAGAGGCTTCCTGAGCAACTTCATAAATTCCTTTGAGAAAGAATTTTAGCCATATTTCCCAATTGCCAGTATCCCGAACAGCTTGAAGATAATCATAATATTGAGAGCGATGTTTTTTAAAATAATAGGAAATATAAAGTAAGGGTTGTTTTAAAATATTTTGTTCACAAAGTAGAAAAGTAATTAATAAACGTCCCACTCTACCATTACCATCAAAAAAAGGATGAATAGTCTCAAATTGAGCATGAGCTAACCCAATTTTAATTAAGATTGGCATAGGTTTTGGATCATGTAAGAATTTTTCCAAGTTATCCAAGGCGGTTTTCATGTCTGAGGGCGGTGGAGGTATGTAGGTTGCTTCTTTGAGAGAACACCCTGCAAAACCAATCCAATTTTGTTGATCTCTAAATTCTCCCGGTTTACGTTCTGAACCCCTAGCATTTTGCAGGAGTTTTTCATGAATTTCTCTAATTAATCGTAAGGAAACAGGTAAGGTTTCTAACCTTTCTAATCCATAGTTAAGGGCAGCGATATAATTGACTACTTCTGCCACATCTTGAGGATTTTCGGGTTCTAGGGTTTGAGATTCAAATTCGAGGACATCTATGAGAGATGCTTGTGTACCTTCGATTTGACTAGATAAGACAGCTTCTTTCCGCACATACATAAATACAAAGAGATCGGGGTTGGGTAGTGCATCGGTTGAACCATCTAACCGCCCCAATGCCCGATCAGCTTGGGACAAAAGTTGCCACATTTCCTGATCCATGGCGATTTCAGGAGATGGTGGCAGAGGATTAGGAATGAAAGCCTGATATCCTTCTATTTGCGTTATATATCTACCTGCTCGTGTCTGGTTCATCGTTGTTATTGTTTTCGTTAATACTGAGCCATGATTAGAGTCTTATTATCAATATACCCCTCTTTTCGTTAATAACGTGGGAAGTGGGTAGTGGGAATCTGGAGGCTCTCTTGGATTTGGTGGGTAAAATGTGTTCTAAGATACAGTCCTTTTGGCGACGGAGTGGAACAAACCACAAAGACACAAAGATTGAGCGATCATATTGTAAGTTAAACTTATCACACAGAAACTAGAAGAGCCATCTGGATAATCTTCTAAAACTTTAATAATGGCTTGTTTAAGATGAATTTTGGTTAAGTAATCCATACTTTAACCTAATCCTGTTATATTTTTCAGGGCTTTACCTAATTTAGTATAGTTGACTTTTACCCCATCATCAAGATCTATTTCCTTCTGGGCGATGGCTAAAGGATAGAGGGTTTCTTGTTCGTAGGTTTCTAATTCTCCGATCATTTTTTTGATTTGTTCGCTTTCTCGTAGGGCTTTGGTTTTTTCGGTTTTAGTTGCACTTGTACTAATTTCTATTTGTTGGAAGGTGTCTAGTTTTACTTCTAGTTTAAGCCGAAATTCCCGCAGATAGCTATTAAGGACGATATTAACGGTATCAGGGCGATAACGATGGAGATAAATTAGGGCGTTAAATGTTCCTTTTGGGCTACTAAATAACCAATATATGGGACGTTTTTTATAACGTTTAGTGTGGTCATCATAAAAGTCTTTGAGAAAGTATTTTTCTAGGGATTTCCCGATCGCTTCTTCGATAAAGTTGAGGTTTTGTTGATAGTTTTTCTCCCCAAATGTGAGCCGCAGAAATTGCCAGAATTTTTCGGTTATATCATCACTAAACCAGTCCCCCTCAAGGATGGGGATAACGTTGGTTTCTGTTGGGGGAAAGGTGGGGTTTGGAATCTGTTTAAGGTAGTCTTGCAAGGTTTCCCCTTGGTTGGCTAAAATTAAGCCTTCTTTATCAAGAGAATAACGTCCAAACATACAACCCACCGAGTAGGAGATAAATTCTTTGATAGTATCTGCTAATAATCGTTTTTCTAAGTCTTCATCTATGGGAAAGTGGGTAATATTTTCCTCTTTATTTCTCACTTCCCACTTCTCACTTCCCACTTCTTTCTTATAACGATAATGGGGGTTACAGGTTAAGGTGATTTCTTTTAAGAGAACTTCGGGGGTTAATTCGTCTTGTAGTCCATAAGCTTCGATAAATATACTGTTATTTTCCTCCTCTAGTTTCTGCATTTCTAAGGTCATTTCTTGCCATTTCTGGCGTAGGTTTTGATAGGTTTCTTTCAGGGAAGTGGAAAGTGGAAAGCGGGGATTTTGTTCTAGGTTTTCACTTCCCACTCTCAAAAGTGGAAGGGTGGTAAAATCCCACGAGGTTTCGTATGAGTTCCAGTCTTGGCGACTTAAACTAATACTTTTAAACCCCACAGTTTCTATTAAAGAGTTATTATTTTTTACAATGGGAATACTAGCAACATTTCCTACTTGAAAATTTAAGGTAGGATTCATAATTTTCATCAAATCAAAGGCAATTTTTGAACATAAAAGAGAAGTTAAAAACATCATATTTTCTTGCTCAGTAAATAATGATGATCCACCAACATCAAAAATAAAGCCTTTAGGAGAAAACCTAACACCAAAACAGGATGAACTAACAAAAGACCATGTTATACTTTCTTGAAAATAATAACTAGGATTTCTAATAACTGCTCTTGGTTTAAAATTTGCTATTTCTTGTCCATCATTTTCCCAATTGACTAAATACTCTTGATTACCATACCATTTTCTAAACTCACCACCTTTGTTATAGGGAAACCATTTTTTCTGAGACTCTTGAGCTTGTTTTCTATTTTCTAAATTAAAACCAATATTTTGATACTCAACTTCAAACCATAAACGCAAAAATCGATCATTATCACCAGTTTGTAACCCCACAACTGCTTTAGCAATATTTTCTAACTTTTCTGAAGTAGCAAAAATTTCTAAGACTCTATCACTCACCCAATAAGCGATCGCATTTCCTGGAATCTTCTTAAAATCACTAGCAGAAGCGCGGTAAAACCAACCACAATTAGGATTTTTTATTGCTTCTAATGCTTTAACGGGTTGAATATCTACACCATAAAACTGCTGTAAATCAATAAAAGCTCCTTTATAATTGGGTAAAAATTGTTGATATAAAGTAAAGGCACAAATAGGAACATAAGCAGACTCAAAAAAAGCATGATATTCTGGTCTAACTAAAGAAGTAATGGTACTTTTACTTAAAATGCGTGTGCGTAACTTTTCATAGGAACTTAAAAACATCCAAGTAAAAGGAGTCATAAATCCTGTAAACCCGTTATTTTTACATAATTCTAAACAACGCACCATAAAAGCAGAAAATAGATCCGATTTTACCTCACTATAATTATCCTGTAAAAAAGCCTTTAACCGATTATTCATCCCCTTGTTACCCATATAGGGGGGATTCGCCACAACAATGTGATACTTAGGACTTAAAAAATCCGCCATATTTAACACATCCATTACCTTCTCGTGGGTTTTATATAACAATAACTGACTAGCGACATTGCGCTCATTTAATAACCCTATCATCCCCTGTACATCCGTCACCGTAGGACGAATTAACGCCCCAAAATTATCCGCCTCCTTAAACTCATGTAGTGTTTCTAATAAAGGCGCAGTAAACAAATCGCGCCCGACAAAATCTAGATAAGGCTGTAGCTCTTTTTCAGAAAACTCAACTTTTTTCAACACACAAATATTAGGCTGGATGGGTTTACGAAAAAATCGTCTTTCCTTTTCCCTCGCTTTCATGGTTAATGCAAATGCTGCCAAACTTCCCGCCCGTTCATCAATTTCTATGCCATAGAGATTATGGGTTAAAATCTTGCTAGGAATCTCATTTGCTGTATAACCTTCTTCCTCATATATTGCATAAAGTAAATCAAAAGCATAGACTAAAATATGTCCCGAACCACAAGCAGGATCACAGATTTTTATATCTTCAGGCGAGTTGATTTTTAAGTACCCATCTCCCACTTCCCACTTCCCACTATCCACATAATAGGACATTGACTCAACTAACCGAGACTGAGGACGGTTTAACATCCATAAACGCCCCAGGGAATTTTCTACTAAATAACGGACAATCCAATGAGGAGTAAATAACTGAGTTGCCGCTGGAATATTCTGGGGAGTGATTTTTTTATTATTTTTTAGTCCCTCAAAAACTTCGTCTTTTTTCTCAGAGATATAAAACTGATATAACCACCCAATCACCTCCACACTCTCACAATTTTCTGGAGTCATTGCCTCGCGAGTATAGGCTAAAATTGAATTACCAGATAATAAATCATCGGGCATCAATAACTCGGTATAATCATCAATTCGTTCAAATAAATAGGGCATCAACTGATGATAATAATTACACACTCCTACAATTAATAAACGATAGGCTTCCCCTTGAGCATCATAACTCGGTGCAGTTCCGCTTAATAAATCAAAAATCTGCTTTCTGACCTGTTTATTGAGCATTTCCTCGTCAATATGTCCCGTTTTCGCCTCAGCCAAGATTTCTGGCTGAAACTGCCCCTCAGCAGCGGACACAACCCTAATGGAGTGATAGCGGTTGCTATCCATAAACCGCAAGGCACAAAAACGGTTAAACCAAGTATAGGCAACCTGTTCAATAAGCTGTTCTTTGCCTAAAAATTCGATTTTTTCGGCTAACTTGCTGATAGCTTTGGGATTTTCTCGTCTTGCGGCGCTATTTTCAGCTAAGACCACTTCTAACTTAGTCGTCATCTGTTCTCTGAGATAACGACGGGCATACTGAGCGAATTTTTTAAGTCTTGATGTATCCATAAGACAATTTTATCCTAAAAAAGAAAACTTCTCAAGACAATCTTATTATCGGCCATGCTGTAAATTGCTGATTCCAGATGGCAAAATTAAGCACAATGCAACTATTACAAATTTCTTGACTCCATCTTTTTCCTTTTTGACCAATAGGGATTTGTTGGCGTAATTCCTTATTCATACGAGATAAAAGAGGAGTATCTAATTCGAGTAAACAGAGATATTTAATCGGTTTATCAATTTTATTTTCACACCAACGATATAACCAAGAATCTCGATATTTATGTTTAAGAGTTTCTCGCAAATTATTAAAATAGCTAGAGTCTTGATACTGTTCGGGTTTATGGAAATTTTTAACTTCAATAAACAAATAAAAATCGGTCAACTCAACGATAATATCTACTGCTTTCATCGCATGACTTAACCCATGATAATGAAGTTTATTGGTTTCTTTTTCATCAAAAATAAAAACATCTAAAGCATTAGGAAAATCAAACTCAAAGCCATCACATTCAATTTTCATTTCCCCAAAACTCCCATAGTTTTATCTATTTCATTATTGATTAAAGCCTCAAAAGCTTCATCAATTGGGTTCGGGTAAATTTCTAGATATTCATGGGTGCTATTAACCCTTAATTGATTATTTTCCTGTTCCCGATAAAGACTATGATAAGTAATCTTATCATCTTTCTTTTCATCAATTAGTAAATCAAACCATTTTAAAAAAACATAATCATGAGTAGCCACTATAACTTGTTGACCATTACGAGATAATTCTAGTAAAATTTCTACCAATAGCCTCATTAATTTAGGGTTAATATTTCCTTCCGGTTCATCCCAGAATAATGTCCCACTCATCCCCGGTTGAATTGCACCCGTTTCTAATAACCTAGATAATACTCCCATCTTGCGAAAACCTTCAGCGATTGCATTAACAGAATATTCTATATTTTTGACTTTAAAATTTACCCTACCTCCTCCATAAAAGATAAATTTTCCCCCACAAATATTTTTAATTTCTTCCATCGCCCATTTAGATTTTTCCTGAAGATTTTCAGAACGGATAACAGGTAAATCTAGCAGTGACCATAGATCTCGATAGGTTTCATCAAAAGTCATTTGATACCTATCGTAGAGACTAAGCATTCCCTCCATAAAAGATAAAGATTCTTGAGCAGGAATAAAAACAGGAGTTTGTTGGTATTGCTCATAATTTTTATTCTCGATAATATGCACAGATTGGGAACTCTTAGAAAAACTAATTTTCAGCATTTGCTCTAGGGAAAAGTTAATAGTACATTCTGCCCTTTCTTCTGCTCCCGTGTGATGAAGTTTTCCTAATTTATTATTTAAAGGAAGAAAAAGACGAATTAACCGCTCGGTTAAAAAATCCCTTAAATCAGACTCCTCCATCTCCGATGGCTGTTTAAACAGTTTATACCCAGAACTAAGGGCATAAGCAACTTTTAACAAATGAGTTTTTCCTGTCCCATTTTCTCCAATAATGACGTTAATCTTCGGAGAAAAATCAATTTTTAAACGTCGAAAAGCTGTAAAATTTCTCAGTTCTAATGATGTAATCATCTTTTCATCTCAATCAAGAAATCGGTAATCTCTATATCGTGGTAAATAGTTCCCACAACCCCACACCCCACTTCTCAAATTTGAATCCGTTTACCTTCCTTAATTTCTGCCATTAAAGCCTCACGCATTGCCGAGAGATACTCCTCCACATCCGCCTCATCTGCCAGCCATGCCTTGCCAAAATTAACCTTAATTGTCTGACTGGGTATATATTGAGTTTCTGACTCCTTAACCCGACGGGTTGCTTGGGAAGAAACCCCATCAACCCCCGTCAACTTAGTCATTTTTGAGAGTAACCGAGGATAGGTATCCGTTTCAAACTTCTGACGGGTACTGCGAATCATAGCAATCAAATCTTCTTGAGCAATAGAATCACAACAATCCTGAAAAGATTTCAGAATTTCCTGCTGTTGCACCGGAGAAAGTTGGGAAAACTCGGCCATTTTACCCATTCGCTCTTGTAACAACCCGATTTCTTCCTGTGCTTGTTCCACTTCCCTGGTAACTTCGCTAGAAATTTCTGCCTCTACCGACTCTATTAACCCCTTTACCTGCTGCATCCGGCTTCCTTTAAAGCATTGGGTATCCGTGAGAACTGTTCTCAGTTGAGATAGATTATCGCTGTTGATATAACTAAAATTGGGCTTTTGAGTCTCTAATAACAGTTTAGCCCGATCATAAATCCGTTTTTGTTCCCCCTGCATAAAACTCAGAATCGGCTCTATTACATCCTCTTTAATATCTAATAACTCATCCTCTCGTTCGGTTAAATCGGTAAGATACCAATCATAAGGCTTATTACATACATCATTCAGGGTTTGTCGAGCCGGTTCTAAAGCCGATAAAAAAGGATATTTATCCATTTCTGAGAGTGTTTCTTGAATCGATTGGCTGAGTTCCTTAAATGCTGCTTGCGTTTTCTGATAAATAGCTTTAGGTTCATTATCTCCACAGGGTTGAGCAAAAAATTCCTCATAAAAATCCTTAAGTTTTCGTACCTGTGAAGAGGTAAATTTCTGTTGTGGCTGTAGTAAAATATTACTATAATTACGAGAGTTACAAATAGCCTCAACTAATGCCCCTCCTTCTAACAAATTGCCCTCTCTTTCCACTTTTAGCTTACCTCTGGCGCACAGTTTGGCAACCATACATAAAATCGCCCCCTCACTCCACCCATAGGGTTTACGTTGAAAATTATCGGTTAGAGACTTCATAGATGTCCTTAACCCCTTTTCTTTATCCTTTTGAGTAAAGTTAAAAACCTCTTTTTCTGGTTCACTTAAATCCTTGACATCATTACTAAATAAACCCTCTTGAGACGGTTCTAAAAAGTGCTTAAATTGTTCGACTTTATAAGTCACTCCCCCTAACATTTGAAAGTTATGATACACCTCGGCAATTAATTTCTGAAACCCTAAAATAATTCGGCTTTGAGCATCACTACTGCTAATCTCTAACTCTCTTCCCGATACAAATAACTTAGCCTGTACTAATAAACTTTTCAGCCTGTTTTTAATCTTTTCGTAATTTTGTTGATTGCTTTGATTTTTTTGATTCAAAATACTTTTAACTTCTTCCTGATGAGTGACAGATATATTCTGTTGAACATACTTTTCTGTTCTTTTATACATGGTTAAATCTTTTATTAAAAGCTGATCAGAAGGGATAATAACTAATAACTCATCCCGTCCCATATTCTCCATCTGTAGGGCTTTTTCTTGCTCATGTTGCCAGAAAAAAGGAGTGATGATTTGAATACTTAACTCGTATTCTCGTTTATAAAGTATTCCATCAATCTTACGGGAGAATTGATAATCTTGTGTCCCCTCTTGATTGCGAATTTTTGCGGTTTTGAGAATCTCCTCAAAAATTAAATTATTTAAGGCATCTAAAATCCTATTATCTTCTAATTCTGTATTTTTAATCTCCTGCTCAATGTCTTTTTCCTTGTCCGTTAAATACTCATACAAGTCCCCCGTTCTCTGAATGTAGGTTTGATGTTCAAGCAGGTTTAACCCTTCCTGAACTCGATTTTGTAGGTGGGAAATATCCTGTTCAAACTCTTCTAACATCAGGATAGATAAATTCTGTAAATTAGCCTTAAATCCCTCTACATATTTAACTAGAAATAATGCCTTGATAAGACGCACGGCAAAAGGATTATTAAGGTTATCTTCCGCTAAAGTAATACCACTCTGAATATTAGATTTCAACGTTGATCGAATTCCTTGAAACATTAAATCAAATGTAGCTAGATGACCAATTTCTTGCCCCTCAATTGCTATTACCACCTTACGGAAAACCGCCAACATTGAGCGTTCCCCTACCGAACTATGTTTTCCTTCAAAAGCACTATGTATAGATAATCCTCTAATAGCAGACTGGAAAAGGGTAAACTGATAGGGAATAAAAGGATAACAATCGATAAAATGGTTTCTATCTTGGAAATTACGGAAATCCCTTGAGCCATCGGAAAAGCGAAATAAGGTAGGTAAATTATGCCGTTGTTGCTCATAAATCTGCCCGAGTATTCTAACACCATCCTCATTTTTTGTCAGCAGACGTTTCTGAATAACTTCCGCCACATCCCGGCTGGTTAATTTCATGCGATTAGCAAAACGATCTTGAATTTTAGAAAAATCCTTAGTTCGATGATTTCCCATTTCTCCTAATACCGTTTCCATATCTTCCTGAGCGGTGACAATCACCCAAGAACGTCCCTGACATTTTGTTGCTAAACTCTCGGCAATGGTTTGTAAATTGGTCATTAATTTAACATTATCCGCAATGTATTGTCCCACCTCATCCACAAAAAAGTTTAGTCTAAAATTAGAGGTTTTCTGTTCAATAAATGCTTTTACCTCTTGGGAAAAATCATCAATGGAAAGTTTATAATCCTGACGATATAAATCGAGAATATTGGTGGAATTTTCCACCGATGCACCGGTCACTTTTCCATAGGCGATCGCAATATTTTTTCTTTCTAAAATGACTTGTTCCCGTCCCCTTTCCCAGGGTTTACCAGCAACGGATTCATACTCAGTTTTAAAAGCAGTATATAACCCCCGCTCATCTAATTCTTTTTCAAACTGAGCAATATAGCCCTGTTTTCCATAATAACCCCGCGCTTCATTGAAAACCTTGCTAAAAACCGATAATAAAGCATCAAATTCTGTTTTACTGGTGACATCCGCCTTTTGATCGATATTAAATAAAATACTTTGAGCAGGAATAGCAACAGCTTTCCTCAAGTCTCTTTTAAGAATTTCATTGTTCCGACATTTGGGTAAAAATTTTTCAATTGCTTGGCTATTTTCGAGCCTGCGATCCTCTAACAACAGGGCCAATATTTTTAATAAATGGGACTTACCAGAGCCAAAAAATCCCGATATCCAAACCCCATTAACTCCTGTATAATTGTTATAAGCTGACAAAAACTCCTCTAGGCGTTTTTCAACCTCGCAGGTAAGCACATATTCTTCTAGTTCAACGTGCAGACTCGCCTCATCATTGGCATCCGCTTTGATTACCCCTTCCATAGGACGACTAACTTGTTTCTCAAAAATTCTACTTAACTGCATAATTAGTTCTCCCTTAAACTTGGTACTCGTAAATGTTAAAAGCTCGATAATATTTGTCATCTCGTAAGAGTCCAAATAAATTGAGAGAGGCTCCCGACTCTAGGGAATAGGTGTAGGCCCCCGGAAAAAACATTACCGTCGGTTGGTTGTTGTTCGTGGTTTGGAGGTTATTAAGAACATTATGGGAACGAATATAGGGAAAAATTTGACCAACACCCCATAAAAACAAGATATCAAACGGATTTTCGGCAATTTTTTCGCCTAGGGCTGGAATTAAATGACTCTCCGAATCTAACACATTTTGTAAAAGCTCTTTCAGTTCCCCTTTAGATATGGAGGATTCTATATCGAGAATTTGCTCAAATATCTGCCGTTCCCTCAATAATTCAAGACAGAGATCATAAAGATTGATCTCTAATATGCGAATCCCTTTTTGATGCAACTGACTAACCAGTTGCTTTTGCAGACGTTCCATTTCAACACTGTCTTGAGGTGGGTAAGGACAGATAAAAAAAGGAACTTCATTGCCAATTCCCTGTTTTTTGAGAAATCGCTCTGCTGACAAGACCGATAATAAATATTCAAATCTTTGGTTGATTGCTATTGTTTCAAGAGAAGACATCCAAATTTCGCCCATCTTGTCAATAATATTAGTATGCCCATTTTATCTGAATAAGAGTCAAAATCTTTCCCCCCACTTCCCACACTAAGGGCTAGAGGAACAGGATTAATCGCCAAAAAGCTGGCTTGCTGCCTACAATTTCAGGTGATTCAGGGCTAAATTTCGTTGTTGGAGAGCAAATTGATGGCTAGGCTCTAGTTGTAGGGTTTGGTTAAAGGAAACCACTGCTTCCGAGAAACATTTTAACTTGTAGAGACAACAACCCCGTTGATACCATGCCTCAGCCTTTTGGGATTGTAACTGTAAAGCCTTATTATAAGCGGCGACCGCTTCACTGAGTCGTTCTAATTCCCGTAAAGCTTCGCCTTTGCTAAACCAAACATTAGCATCGGATTTAATGGCCAGGGCCTGATTATAAGCCGCTAGACCTTCGGCATAACGTTGCATCCGACAGAAAATCATGCCTTTGTAATGCCATGCTTCCAGATAATCTGGCTGCAGTTGAATCGCCTTATCCAAAGATGCGATTGCGGCGCTGATTTGTCGTAAATTAGCTAAAGCGATGCCGCGATAAAACCAAGCCCGAGCATTATTAGTCTCTAATTGAATTACCTGATTAAAAGACCCTAAAGCTTCAGGAAAACGCCCTAATCGTTGCAAGGCCAGACCGCGATTATACCAAGCATTGACAAAATTGGGCTTTTTCCGCAGGGACTGCTGATACAATTGAACTGCTTCGCGATTCTCCCCCAAATCGAGATGCGCGTTACCGCGATAAAACCAATCCTCTGCTGAAATTTCCCGCACTAAAGCTTGTTGTTGACGCAATTGCAGTAACTCTTTTATGGCATCTAAAACTTCTGCTGCCGAGGGAAAGCGTTGGCGCCAGTCATAACGGGTCATTTTATCGATAATAACTGCTAGATCATCTCTAACATCGGCATGATTGCGCCAAGCGATTTCTCCGGTTTCGGCATCTTCGGGAAATTGCATCGGTTTGAGACCGGTTAAGGCTTGAATAGCGATGATTCCCACGGCATAGACATCGCTAGACAATCGCGGTTTATTTTGCGCCTGTTCACTAGGCATATAACCAGGGGTACCAATCCCAATGGAAACACTGCTCTGTTTTGCTTTTAGCCATTGAGTCCCCACTTGTTTGACTCCGCCAAAGTCGATTAAAACTAGCTTGCCCTCTTGGCGACGGATAATATTATCGGGTTTGATATCTCGGTGAATAATGTTATTTTGATGGACAAAAGCGAGAACTTCCAAGATATCCTTTAATAACTGAATTACCTGACTCTCTTCTAAACGCTTACCCTTAGAGATTTCCTGACTAAGATCGTGACCATCGATAAATTCTTGAACGAGATAAAAAGACTTCTTTTCCTGAAAACTGGCGAAAAATTGCGGTATTTGAGGATGATGGCCGAGTTTTTCTAAAGCTCTGGCCTCACTCTCAAATAATCCTATAGTAATTTCGTTAACCACTTGGGGGATTAACTGTTTGACCACACATTGAGGACGGCCGGGGCGATAGTTATCTTGGGCTAAAAAAGTTTGACCGAAAGCCCCTTGACTTAGAGGTTTAATAACTTGGTAACGTCCCCCGATAATTAGTTTCATGGTAGCGATAGCATTATCTTTGCCCTAGAGCAGCTTGATGGGACGGTTAACAGCCAAAGGGGTTAACTTGACCAAGCCCATCTTGCCAGTTAATTGATATATTACCAAAAAATTGGGTTTAAAGCCTCGCCCTTTTAGGGCGACTTGATCTGATGTATGATACTAAGAATAGGGGGCCGGGTAAGCAACCGCTTAAAAAACCCAGTCATCAACCGATGAACGCACCTGGAAAACTAGAGTTATGGGGTTCTATAGGGGAATGCTCCTATAGGTAAAAATTCTCAGCACCAAGTACCAAAGAAACCAATTATTTTAGAGGTTTTGAACTGTATCGTAGGGTCCCCCGAGAACAGGCTTCTGTAAGGGAGCGAAAGTCTGAGGAGAGAACCACCCAGAGGTGGGATTTCGCCAGGAATCTAATTCAAGTGGACTCGTTGAGCCATAAATTCACAGCAGTGATGCTAGAAGAATCCACGTCCGTTTACGGCGTGGGGTATGTCAAATCAATTGTCGTCAGAAGCGGGTAACGCGACTCGAACGCGCGACATTCACCTTGGGAAGGTGACGTTCTACCACTGAACTATACCCGCAAAAGTCTCCCTAATCATAGCATTGACCCCCCAGCCAGAGCAACTAACTACCCTAGGCTATTTTCCATCACCGCACCAGTGCAGTTTGTCGGCAAAACTGGCCCGGTCGCAATTTAACATTTTTTCCTGACAGGACAGCAGGACTTTTTCTAGCTGTTGATCGGCATTTTTTCGGCTTTCTAGCGGCTTTTGTTGATAAACCCCAAAAATAACATCTAAGCCCCCCCAAGCACGACCAAGGGCAGGAAAACCGTGGTGGAGAACATTTTTAGATCGCTTGCCTCGCTCGCTGCTGTTGGTAAAATCCAGTCAACCATCGCTCATAGCTGACTAGCACAGTAAACCGCCCCCATTAGTCCCACTTGAGCATTAAGGACGATATGGACGGGAATATTGCTTAATAACTCCGTCATCCGACCTTTAGCGCGAAAAGCCTTCATAAAGCTACCCTCGGTCATTAGAGGAAGATTTTTGGCCGCAATCCCCCCCGCTATGTATAATCCTCCGTAGGGAAGCAACTTGAGGGCTAAATTGCCCGCTTCCGCACCGTAGGCCTCGACAAAGATTTTCATGGTTTGATAACAAAGATGATCCGAGTTATCTTGGGCAAAACTGGCAATTTTAGCCGCTAAATCGACGGTTTTTTGCGGTTTACCCATTTCTTCTAACCAAGTGCGGTAAATTTCCGCCATGGCCGGCGAGGACTGACTATAGTTATTATCGTGGAGAAATCGATAGATAGAAGTGATTCCAGGGCCGGAAACCACTCGCTCCACCGAAATGCGCTCGATATTATAGAGTTCCAAGAGATAATTTAATAGTTGATATTCTAAACTCGATCGAGGGGCAAAATCGGCATGGGAACCCTCACTAGCAAACACCCGATATTTACCCTTCGAGATAGGAATCAAAAAACCCTCTCCTAACCCCGTTCCCGCACCAATAACCGCAATCGGGGCCTCTGGTACTGCTGGGGCCGACTGTAGATTGTGCAGCTCCTCTGGGGCTAATCCTAACACCCCATAACCGATCGCCGCAAAATCATTAATTAATTTTACTCGCTCAATCTGCAGCTCCTGGCTTATGCGATCGCCAGTGAGAGACCAACTTAAATTAGTCAATTCGGAACTATTGTTAACCACAGGACCGGCAATACCGAAACAAGCTTTTTCCACCGGGGGAATAGTGGTTTGTCGGGCCAAAAACTGCTGGACGATCGGCACCAGATCGGGGTATTGTTCACTAGGATAAATTTCTTGATCGAGAGTAGTTAGCAGGGGTTGGGGACTATCTGGTGAGTTTTGGCAATCCACTAAACGCAGGATTGTTTTAGTTCCCCCGATATCTCCCCCTAAAAGAATCGTCATGCTGGTTGTCCCTCAGTTTGTCCCCATAATTATAGTTTTTTTACCGCTTCTCCCCAGCAAATTTAAGGGCAGTCAATTCTATACTATAGTGAAAGATGGTAATGCCTAAGCCCTAATTAAGGATTGATTAATCATCGCTCCGGGGTTTGCATGGGGATTGGCTAGAGGACAGAAAGAGGGAGAAATTAGCTTGGGTGTAGAACTTCGCAGTTACGTTTATCTTGACAATTTACAGCTTCAACACGCCGCTTACATCGGTACAGTCGCCCAAGGATTTTTACCCTTACCCGGGGATGCTTCCCTCTGGATTGAAATTTCCCCTGGCATCGAGATTAATCGCATCACCGATATTGCCCTCAAATCCGCCGTGGTTCGTCCGGGGGTTCTATTCGTAGAACGACTCTATGGACTGCTAGAACTCCATTCTAGCAGTCAGGGAGAGGTGAGGGCGGCCGGTCAGGCAATTTTGCAGTATTTAGGCGTTAGTCAGCGCGATTGTCTGAAACCGCAAATTGTTTCTAGCCAAATTATTCGCAACATTGACGCTTACCAAGCCCAATTAATTAACCGGAGTTCTCGGGGTATGATGTTAATGGCGGGACAGACTTTGTACGTTTTAGAAGTGCAACCAGCTGCCTACGCTTCCCTAGCCGCTAATCAGGCCGAAAAAGCTGCTTTAATTAATATCCTACACGTTACTTCCGTGGGCAGTTTTGGCCGCTTATATTTAGGGGGAGAAGAACGGGATATTATCGCCGGTTCCCGAGCGGCAGTTTCAGCTTTAGAAAATATTCAAGGTCGAGCTTTTCCGGGTAGCGACAAAAAAGAATAAGCTAACAAAGGCCGGAGGCAAAAGGCAAGAGGTGGTTAGATATGTATAATTAGGGCTTGCTGAATAAATGTGAAATGTAGGCAAGGTAAGGGTTTTATGGCTTTTCTCGCGAAACAGGTGCAAGATTTTGAGAGAATCGTCGTTAAAAACCTTGCGTCTTCATCAGCCCGAGTCCTGTAGGGGCGAAGCATTCGGGCAATAACCTATCGGTGAAACCGGAGATTTTCTATCCGAATGCTTCGCCCGTACTTTTTGCCGCAAACCCTAATTAATTGTGTCTAGCTACTTACTAAATCCCGTTTAAAAGGTATAGGATAGTGGGGAGTGGGAAGAAGGGAGAGGAAGTTTGAGCATTTGTACTAAATAGCTAAAAAAGTAATTTCGCCCTATTGAGGAGATTCAAAAATTAGTTCGCCATTATTCATTTTTTCAACGACTAAATGGCGATAGAGTGTCACTTGCCGGAGGATTTGGTCGGGATTATTTTTCTTATTAGAAAACATGATAGTTTTAATCGATTCAAATTCTATTCTTGTGATTACACCATCTTTGATCGCTCGTTCAATTGTAACTCGTAAATATTCTAATTCTTGGCTTTCCTCTGGGGTAATTTCCAGACTGTTAGGATGTTCTATTTTCATGATCGATTGTTCTTACCGGCTAACTGATAACTAGATAATCACGGCTATTTTTTTCAGACTTTCACAATCGGTGGAGAGAGAGTTTCCGTCTGGTTAGAAACGGCGAGATTATTATTATTTTGGCTGTTATTTTGCGGCAATTGTCCCGAGGCTAAATTCTGCCCCTCTCCCGTAATCAAACGAGCGCCACGACCGCGGGTAAAATAATTCCAACCCCATTGCACCATCACCACTAATTTATTATCAAATTCGATCAGATAGTAAATATGGGCCCAAACCCAGACTAACCAAGCGATGAACCCAGAAAACTTGACAAATCCCAAATCAACCACGGCCGCATTTTGGCCGATCACTGCCAGACTACCTCGATCGATATAATGAAAAGGTTTAATACTTTGCCCTTTTAGGCGAGAAATTAATAAATTCGCCAGATATTCGCCCTCCTGCATGGCCACGGGGGCAATTCCGGGTAAAGGTTTATCTCCCTGATGGGCAAAATTAGCCAGATCCCCGATCACAAAAATATTGCCATAACCGGCGATACTTAAATCGGGTTCGACGATTACCCGGCCGACGCGATCGAGATTTACCCCGGTTCTTTCGGCCAAAATTCGCCCCATTCTCGATGCTTTTACCCCCGCTGCCCATAAAATTGTCTCGGCAGCGATTTCTGTGGTTTTTTCTCCCTGACGGACGGTGACACAACCTTCCACAATATTGGTAACGATGCTGTTAGTTTGCACTGTCACCCCTAATTTTGTGAGAGAAGCGGCAGCTTTAGCGGATAAATCGGGTGAATATGGGGGTAATACTCGATCCATCCCTTCTAAAAGCAAAATTTTCGCTTCTGTGGGGTTAATCTGGTGGAAATCAGACCTAAGCGCACCGTGGGCAATTTCTGCGATCGCTCCTGCTAATTCTACCCCCGTCGGTCCGCCACCGACAATAACAAAAGTTAATAAAGCTTGCCGCTTTTCGGCATCAATTTCTTTCTCGGCCTTCTCAAAAGCGAGATAGATGCGACGACGCATTTCTACTGCGTCTTCAATGGTTTTTAACCCTGGAGCGTAGGGCTGCCATTGATCATTGCCAAAATAGTGATGACTGACTCCCGTGGCAATAACTAATTGATCGTAGGCGATCGGCGGGTGATCTTCCAAGATCACTTCTCCCTTAACTGGATCTATATCTATGGCATGATCGAGGAGAATATCTGTATTGTCATGACCCCGTAGGATTAAGCGCAAAGGTGAGGAGATATCGGCCGGAGACAGCGCCCCAGTAGCGACTTGATAGAGGAGGGGCTGAAAAAGATGGAAATTTCGCTTATCGATGAGGGTAACATGAACGGGGGCGTTTTTTAGGGCTTTGGCCGTGTATAAACCCGCAAATCCGCCGCCGATGATAACAACTCTTGGCTGTTTTTCAGTCATTGCTTAACAATAATTCATAAATTTTTCCCTAGTGTAGTCCGGATTGTCACAATTTAGCGGTGACAAGCGTTACCGAAAACAGTAGTCTTTAACCTAGAAAAAAATATAGATAAGCTGCCCGCGCATTTAAATTGCTTGTTGAGATGAGGCACTCTTGCACTCTTGCAAGAGTCAACAGAACGTAGGTTGGGTTGAAGCATGAAACCCAACGCCTGCTCATGTTACGCTACCGCTAACCCATCCTACAAATAATTTGCCTCCCTACTTAAGCTGTTGACTATCTAAATTACTCGTTAAGATTGCAGGGGAGCAGGGAGAGGTAGTTTGAGCATTTGTACTAAAATTTCCAATACGGAGTTTAAATTCAGTACAGCTTACAGTGCTTATGCCCAGAATTTGGACTATATATGCTCGAAAAACTTGAAAAGACCGCTACGCCGTTTTACCTAAGTTTATGACCTGGGTTAACCAGGTGGGAACTTATATTCCGCATTTCTGTTTCCGAGTACAAGCTCGGTTTACTACCACACGGATTGGTTATTTGCTCCCTTATCACAATCAAGCATAGATCAAAAAACTTGAAAGGCAGTCACCAACGTAGAAGCCTGATTTGTTTTCATCATAGCATTTTTTTTTCTCAGAGGCAAGAGGGGAGATTCAGTGATCAGATTTGAGTTTTCAGGTTACTGTTTACCGATCACAGCCAAAAAGCCTGCCAAAACCCAGCAATTCCCAATTCAAACGGTAGCACAGAATACAGAACCAGTCTTACTCTTGCCTTTCAAAATGGAGTGAAGGGTTTGAACAGTGGGTTTCGGGGGAATGGAAGTCAAACAACTGGGTTTTCTGGGGATGCTGAGCTATTTCCAGGTAGTCATCCCTGGGATAACTGACCCTCGAAGTGCCAGCAATGCTACCCGCTACAGTCTGAAAGACGCAATATTAGGGGCATTCGCCGCCTTTTTTCGCCAGAATGAATCATTTCTAGAATATCAGCGTCAACTTAATAGTCGTTGTGGACGAGATAATGCTCAAAGTCTGTTTGGTTTGGTCAATATCCCGACAGTAGAGCAGATGCGGAACATCCTCGATGGAATAGCCGCAAAGCATCTTTTTCCCCTGTTCAGATGGATTGATCAAGGTCTGGGAGACCAAGGCTATTTAAGGCTGTTTGCAGCCTTGGATGGCAACTTACTCGTCGCCCTAGATGCTACTCAGTACTATAGTTCAGAGAAAATTAGTTGTCCTTGTTGCTCAAGCCGCACCTCAAAACAGGGAAAGATAACCTATCAAATCAGGAGAAAGGTAAAATTGGCTAAAGATTTAGTTTATCAAGCAGCCAAAAACGCTTTGATCAAAGATAATTGGTTAATTACTCATGACCTTTATACGATAAGTTTTGGAGGGGTGAATATGGCTGTCGATTTAGGCGCAGAAAAGCTGATTGCTGCGACTAAAGATCATCAAAAGATTGCCGTAGAAATTAAAAGTTTTTTAGAGGGGTCTTCAGCGATCTCAGAATTTCATACTGCTCTAGGACAATTTATTAATTATCGGGCGGTTTTAAAGAGAAAAGACCCAGATAGAGTCTTATTTTTAGCTATTCCTAGTTTTACTTACGACACTTTTTTCTCTTTAGATTTTACCCAATTGATGATTAGAGAAAACCATTTAAAATTAATCATTTTTTCGCCAAGTCAGGAGGTAATTTTAACATGGATAAATTAGCAAAATATCGTCAATTAGTCAAAAATATTCTCTCAGAATATACTCAATATAAACCCACTTGTAATGATTTAGAGATTCAAGCTATTTTTGATGAACAAAAAGAACATTATCAGGTCGTTACTTTTGGGTGGGAAGGCGAAAAATATGTACATTATTGTCTCATTCATATTGACCTCAAGTCTGATAAAATTTGGATTCAATGGAATATGACAGAACAAGATATTGCTGAAGACTTAGTTAAACTAGGTGTTCCTAAAAAAGATATTGTCATTGGCTTTCATCCTCCTGTACTTCGTCAATTGACCGATTATGCAGTAGGATAAATTAATTTATCCTACTGCAATTGATCCCAGTTAGCTGTCTGGTTCTTGGGGGTTATCTGTGGGTGACTTTGCTTTTTTTGATAGGACACCTTTTACTTTTGTTGCCGCTAAACCTAATCCTAGTAATCCTAGACCGAAGATGTTAGAAGGTTCAGGGACACTTTTGGGGGGCTGTGCGACAGATTTAATTGCAAGATGATCAAATTCAAGTACATCTTCTGTAGATGGAGTTGCCGTTATATTTTCAAATCCTATCGAGGAAATCGATTCTCCTTGTAGTGCATCAATACGCAAGTAAGCATTACGTTGGAAGTTAGCTGACTTCCAATTTACTCCCGCAAGCTGTTCGATTGTTTGTGAAAAAGGTATGCCATTGATGAAGAGGCGATGATCTGTTATTGGATTATCTGGTGCAGATGGTGGGGGATTTAAAGATTGAAACCCTGACAGCCCAATTCCCACTGATATAATGCTACTGCTAAAATTAAGTGTAGTAAGTTTTGCACATTCTGTACTCGGACAAAACACACTATTACTCAATTGATTACTAGGAATATTAAATAATGTGTGTTGACCATCCCAGCTTTGAGAAACTTTATTTGAAAGATTAGGAAGACTTGTAATCGTTGATGTAGAAACTCCTCCAGAATAAGTAATACTTAAACCAGGAATTAGAGTTTTGTCTTCAAAATCCTCAATTGTATATCCTGTGATGCCTACATTTTGATTGAGGATTGTAGGGTCAGATGAGAATACAGTAGATGGAAAAAATGTAATGCTTACTGCTTGAGCAGAATTTATTCCGATGAAGGATAATAGCGCAGCACCAGTAACAGTCGTAATTGATGCGTGAAAAATTAGACGATTCATGATAAATTTTCTCCTTAATTTGATTACTTCAAAACTTTAACAATCGAACTGAAACAGATTACTCTTCAAAAAACTCAGCCCTAATTAAATTTGAGACCTTAATTGTGGAGGACTGATTTTCTCAAGATATGCTGGCAAATTATCCAGAGAAAGCAATGTCAAAAAACTTAACTTAGTTTCATTGACTTTCTCCAAAAAACCCAACACCTTTCCCTCGGACATCTCAGCATTAATCTCAACAAAAACATAACCAATTCTGTCTGATAAAACCTCCTCAGAAATCTCGACAAAATCCTCACCCGGCATCACAGAACAACACTCTACTTTCCCCTTACCCCTCACCACCAAATCCGCTACCATTAAACGCGATCGCATGATGGGATTCCAGCTATCACTCGCTTCCAAATCTGTGGCAATACCCAGAGACCGTAAGCAACAGTTGACCGCATACACAGCCAAAGTATTGAGATAGACTTGTTCAGCTAGAGCAAAATCAGAATGTTGTTGACAAAAATAATCCGCGATTTCATGGGCTTCCCTTCCTAGAGCAATCAAAAATACAGAACTATGATTAATTCGTGTCGGCATTATCTTGATTTCCCCCCATTGGAAGCTTAAATTTTCCACAAAAATCCCTGCAAACTCAGCCAGTGAGTTTTTCAAAAGCTATTCACCTCCTCAAAAAATTACAAATAAGACAGAATTTCCTGTCCAATTAAAGGCGCAACCGTCTTCATCTGGCGCGAGAAAAAATTCTTCACCACTGCCACAGTCAAACTAAAAGAATCCGCGATCTCCTGCCAAGATCGCGCCTCCAATCGCGCCCTCAAAATTGCCTTCAAAGTCGCCTTCGGGCAATTATGGACATGATGGCGAGACAACAACTCCGGATCAGACTCAATATACTCAGCGATCAACTCCGACAAACAAAGCTGCTCCACTGGTTGAGCCAAATTCTCAAAGACAACAGACTCACCGCTCACCTGCTGTAAAGGCGATACCGATAACGTTGCCCTTGCCAGATCCAGAAAAACGCGATCGCCCAAAGCCCGATTAGCCTTTCTTAGCCCAGATAACCGACAGAGAACCGCCAACCAGACAAAACTTTGTTCATCAATCGCGATCCCTTTAACCTGTAACCTTAACCAGAAACCCAGCCCAACCTTAGCGACTAGACTAACCATTGCCGTCAGTTGGTACTTGCGACGAATCAATTGCTGCTTCTGCGCCCTGACCAGCGGGTCAAGCGTTTCCGCATACGCCTCTCGCAACAGAATATCCAGCCGATAGTTGACCCAAGCCAGAAAACTGCCCCGGTCAGGATCGAACTGGTCGAGGTGGAAAGCAACCCAACATAACGTTCGATTAACCGCATCCTCATAGACCTCTACCGAATAATGACCTCGACCCCGTAGCCGACCCGAAAATCGCAGAGCATCAAGTAACCGAGCGATCGCAGCTTGCTGCTGCAAACCCACTGTCCCAGTATAGGAACGCGCTTGCAGGGCGAGGTATTGCAGGTCATCATCATCGGTTTGCTTCAGGGAAGTTCCGCGATCGCGATGGGAGACAATGGAATTCAGACGAACTTCAGAAGAGGAGAAACAGGGTTGGGTTAACGGCATAGATGATGTTCTCAACTGCTTTCATAAAAGAAATCACCTCAAACTCCTGCGAACGTCTCAAGTTGTCACAAAACTTTATATTTTAGAAATTTAAATGACGGTCAACCCCCTGATTGACTAAAGCGATTTCTTGGAATGAATATCCCGGCAGCCTCCATTAACGGTGCGTTCACTGGCGCTAGCGACACCCTACCTCGATCAATTTTGCTACATTCTGAATTTGGAATTGCTGGCCAACACCTGATCTTGTTGGCTCCGTGAAAGTCTGGGACTACAATAGAGAAAAGTGACAATTTTTGCCAGAGTGATCACCGAGGACTAATAAAGAATGACGGCTATCCTAGGGAAACCTGCCACACTTAACACTCCGATTCTGCACCGTCTTGCCAATGGTTTAACGATTATTGCCGAAAGTCAACCGGTAGAAGCGGTTAATCTCAATGTCTGGCTGCAGGTCGGCTCGGCCTTAGAATCGGATCAGATCAATGGGATGGCTCATTTTCTCGAACACATGGTTTTTAAGGGAACCCGTAACTTAGACAGTGGTGAATTTGAACGGGCGATCGAATCGAGGGGAGCGGTGACTAATGCCGCTACTAGCCAAGAATACACCCATTATTACATTACCACTGCCCCGCGGGACTTCGCCCATCTGGCCCCGCTGCAGCTAGAAGTGGTTTTAGAAGCTTTAATCCCCGATGAAGCTTTTGAGCGGGAAAGACAGGTTATTTTAGAAGAAATTCGTCGTTCTCAGGATAATCCCCGTCGTCGCACTTTTTATCGCACCATGGAGACCTGTTTTCAAGTTTTACCCTATCGTCGTCCGGTGTTGGGTCCGATGGCAGTGATTGAAAATCTTACTCCTCAACAAATGCGCGATTTTCATCGGACTTGGTATCGTCCCGAATGGATGACGGTGGCAGTGGTGGGTAATTTGCCTGTAGATGATTTAATGGCTATTGTGAGCGATTCTCTAGATACTTTAGGCAGTAAGGGCAATTCTGGGCTGATTTCCCATCCTATCGCCCATCTAAAGCCCGAAGCTCCTTTTAACGAGATTATCCGTCAAGAATACGAGGATGAAAATTTGCAGCAGGCCCGCTTAATCCTATTTTGGAAAGTGCCGGGGTTGAGAGACTTAGAAAAAACCTATCCTCTCGATGTTTTAGCGGCTATTCTGGGTCAGGGCAAGGTATCGCGATTATTTCAATCTCTGCGCCAAGAAAAGGGCTTAGTTTCCCAAATAACTGCCAGTAATATGTCCCAAGCAGTGCAAGGGGTGTTTTCCGTGTCGGCCCAATTAGCCTCGGAAAATATCGAGCAAGTGGAGAGAGAGGTGGTAGCACAGATTGGACAAATTCAACAGGAAGCTGTGACAGTTTCTGAACTGGAACGAGTTAAAACCCAAGTGGCCAATCGGTTTATTTTTAGCAATGAAAGACCGAGCGATCGGGCTAACCTTTACGGTTATTATCATACTCAGATCGGTGATTTACAACCGGCTTTTTGTTATCCCCAACACATTGAAGCTCTCACTTTAGAGGATATTCAAAATGCCTGTCAAGAGTATTTAAATCCCCACGCTTACGGTGTGGTTGTGGTAAGACCAATTCAGTAAACAGGGAATGGGGAAATGGGGAAATGGGGAAATTTCAACCAAAACCCTAACACCCTAACACCCTAACACCCTAACACCTGATTCCCGACTCCTGAATTCTGATAACCTATGTGGACTCAAATTGCCCGACATATTACCCAAACCACGGAAAAACCTTTTGAAATTGAGAAAAGTCATCCCGTTAGTGGTGGCTGCATCAATCAGGGTTATGCGGTCAGTGGCAATGGTTTAATTTATTTCGTTAAGATTAACCAAGCGAACCAAGAGGCCATGTTTGCGGCCGAAGCTTTAGGATTAAAGCAAATTCACGCCACCAAGACTATCAGGGTTCCAGAGCCAATTTGTTGGGGAATTGCCGAGAAATCTAGTTATTTAGTGCTAGAGTGGCTAGAATTCGGCGGTGGCAATAGTCAAAGCTGGGAAAAAATGGGGCAAAATTTAGCTCATTTACATCAAGTTTCCCTATCCGATCGCTTTGGTTGGCATTGTAATAATACCATTGGTTCTACTCCCCAGATCAATACCATTAGTAACAATTGGGCGGATTTTTTTGCTCATCAGCGTATTGGCTATCAATTAAGACTTGCGAAGGAGCGAGGCGGCAATTTTCCCGACGAGGATCAAGTTATTCCCGCTATTAGCGAGATTTTGAGTCAGCATCAACCCCATCCCTCCCTCGTCCACGGTGATTTGTGGTCGGGAAATGCGGCAATTACCGTCGATGGGGAACCAGTAATTTTAGACCCTGCCACCTATTGGGGAGACCGGGAGGTAGATTTAGCCATGACGGAACTTTTTGGCGGTTTTCCGGCGGCTTTTTATCGGGGTTATAACGATGTTTTCCCCCTCGATGCCGGTTATCAAAAGCGCAAAACTCTTTACAATCTCTACCATATTCTCAACCACTTTAATTTATTTGGTGGTGGTTACGCTTCCCAGGCCAATCGGATGTTACAGGAAATTCTTTAAGGGTTTTACTTGTGAATCTTTACCGAGGATAAATTATGTCTGTTCGAGAAACTACTGTGATGAAAACTCCAGAGACAAAAGTATGGACTGATGCAGAATTTATGGCGTTACCTGACGATGGTAATCGTTACGAATTGGTCAAGGGAGAGTTAATTAATCTGGGAAATTCTGGGGCTTTACACGGTTATATTGCCATTATTTTAAGCGCTGCTTTATTCGCTTTAGTAACATCTCGAAAACTAGGGGTATTATTGGACTCCAGCACTGCTTTTACTATGAAAAATGGCAATAAACGTTCTCCCGATATAGCCTTTTTTGCCAAGGAACGTCTGCAAGGATTGGAAGAATTACCGACGGGTTTTTTAGAAGGTGGACCCGATTTAGTGGTAGAAATTCTCTCTCCAGGGAATACAGTGGCAGAAATCGAGGACAAAATTGCCGAATATTTTGCCAATGGGACTCGTTTGCTCTGGGTTATCAGTCCAGGTCAACACTATGTTTTAGTTTATCGTTCCGGGTACGAACCGCAGGGATTATTAATATCAGGAGATTTTTTGGAGGGGGAAGATGTGGTTCCGGGGTTCACTTTTCCCGTGGCTGATTTGTTTCAAAAACTATCTTTTTGACTCTTTCTTCTCAACAAATCGGCTAATAAATCGGCACTATCACTAATAGCTAGATGAGAAGCTTGTCGGGCCATGGCGGCTAATTTTTCGGGATTAGACCATAAATCGAGGACTAATTCGCTTAAAAACTGAGCAGTTAACTCATTTTGACGGTAAAGATAAGCGGCTTGAGCTTCAGCGAAAACTTTGGCATTATAGAACTGATGGTCTTCGGCAGCAAAAGGATAGGGAATTAAAATCGAAGGCGTACAAGTGATCGCTAATTCTGTTAAAGTGCCGGCTCCGGAGCGACTGATAGCCAGATTAGCTCTTTGCCATAATCCCGCCATATTGTCGTAAAAAGGCCGGGAAAAATAGTTAGAATGGCGCAAACTATCCGCTTCGGGGTCGTTTTCTCCCGTGAGATGCACGATATAAATGCCTTTTTCTAACCATTGGGGAGCGCTTTGTCGGACAATTTGATTAAGAGCCACGGCCCCTTGAGAACCACCGGCAACGACAATCAAAAAAGCATCCTCTGGAATCGGTAAATCTAGGGACTGGGGAATGAGAAACTGCTCTCGTACAGGCGTACTAGCCCAAGTGGTGCGAGTGCCGGGTAAATAGCTGGCGGTTCCCTGAAAACCGAGGGCAACCGTATCGCACCAGCGACCGAGAACTTTCGTGACTTTGCCCGGTATGTAGTTAGATTCGTGTAGGATGACGGGAATATTGGCTAAACGAGCCGCTAAAATGGTCGGGCCTGCGATATAACCCCCAGTGGTAAAAACTGCCGCTATCTGACGTTTTTTGATTAAACTACGCACTTGCCAAATGGCCCGCAGTTGACTGAACAGAATCTTGAGAGTTTTTAACCCCAAACGGGTTTGAAATCCCTCAATGGGGATGGTGTGCAGGGGATAGGTTTTTGGAACTAAGGACTGTTCCAGACGGTCTGGAACTCCTAACCATTCAATCTCGTAATCCGGCAAGCGCTCGGCCAGGGCCAAAGCGGGAAATAAATGACCACCAGTACCACTAGCGGCAATCAAGAGACGGGTTGGAGTGCGTGCCATAATTCGAGAGAGGGTAAATTCAGTCCTAGAATGAAATAATCTACCATAGTTATCGATCGATCCTTACATAAACTATCACTAATGCGTAACTTGAACACAATCCCCGATAAATTTTTTCGTCAATCCCTCAATTTTTCTCTATCGTTGCTGTTAGGTTTGGGGTTAACTTTTACCCTTGCCACCAGTTTGCGGGCCGAAAAGCCAGAAACTGCTCCAGCTAATTTAAAAACCCTTATCTCCAAAATCGAAACGGCGGCTAATGAGCGGGATATCAAGCAATTAATGGAGTTTTATAGTCCGAAATTTACTAACTCCGATGGCTTGACCTACGAAAAAACTAAAAAGGCTTTAACTCATTTTTGGGAACGTTATAACAATCTACAATACACCACGACTCTCGAATCTTGGAGTCGTTCCGGGGACAAGTTAACGGCCAATACAATTACTAAAATTACCGGGACAGGAAAGGTGCAGGGACGAGCGGTGGGAATGAATGCTACGATTCGTTCTCGTCAACAATTTCAGGGGAATAAACTGGTTTATCAGGAGATTTTAAGCGAGAGGGTTGAGTTAAGCACCGGCAAAAATCCCCCCAGTATTCAAGTGAGAATTCCCGAAAGGGTGAAAGTGGGTGAAGAATTTGATTTTGATGTGATTGTCCGCGAACCTTTAGGGGATGATTTATTGGCCGGAACGGCGATCGATGAGAAAGTAGATATTGAGCGTTATATTAATACAAAGCCTCTAGAATTGGAATTATTACAGTCCGGCGGTTTATTTAAGCGGGTAAAAGCGCCGGCAACACCGGAAAATCGTTGGTTATCGGCGATTTTAATCCAAGGAGATGGGATTGTTGTCGTTACTCAACGGGTTAAGGTAGAAAAGTAATTTTTATCTAAGTAGGGTTTGCTGAAAAATCTTGTTGGTGGGGTGTGGGGTGTAGGGTTTTATTCCCCCCGTTCACTCCAATGGCTGGCACTTTCAGGCAATTTAATCCTTATTTTTGCCGTTTTTGAACCCTCAAAAATTAATTATGCAAGAGGTTTAATAAATACTCTGATTAAGCATAGAGGTGGGAAACATCGCTCGTCCATACTTTAAAATTTGTTAAATTTACTTGACCAAAAGAAGTTGTTAGGGCAGCATCGACGGCATCTAAGCCGCGAGTCATTAAAATCCGCCCGATTCTGGGGGTGTTATGACGAGCATCAAAAGTGTACCATTGATGGTCTAAATAGACTTCAAACCAAGCACTAAAATCCATCGGTAGGGGTTGGGAAGAAATACCGATATCTCCGAGATAGCCGGAGGCATAACGGGCAGGAATATTTAGGCAACGGCAAAAAGTCAAAGCTAGATGGTTAAAATCGCGACAAACCCCCGTTCTTTCCCGATAGACATCATAGGCGGTTTTCGTCACCCGCGCGTATTCGTAACCAAAACGAATGTGACTATGAACCCAATCACAAACCGCTTGTACCCTTGCCCAACCGGGGGGAGTTTGTCCGAAAAGTTCCCAGGCAATTTCCGAAAGCAAATCCACTTCACAATAACGGCTACTCATTAGGTAGGGAAAAACTTGGGTTGGTAACTCTGCTAGAGGAATTTCTTGGGCATTCCCATTAACTATATCCGGTTTCCATTCATTCTCGATAACTGCTTCATTGTGAATGCGAATCTGTCCGGCGGGTAAAATTAGACGACTGGTTCGATTACCGAAGCTATCTAAAAATTCTTCTATTTTTGTTGCCGGTTCCACCCGCAAGTTTTCCGATTGTCTCACTTGATCTAAAATTGAGGGGTGTAGATAAAGTTTTAACAACATGACCACGGGTAAGGGTGTATCAAAGCCAAATTCATAACCAACATGGATTAACATTAGTCCTCCTATCTAGATGAAATTTTGTCAGGATTGGTAGAGATGAAACGCCAATAATCGCCAGACTGATAAAAAGTTAGGCCTGACTACTTGGTTAAAAGTTTGAGGAGAAAGTAATAGCCAAGCTGAAAACCGATAAGCTTTGTACAGAGTTTTTTTATTGTAAACTGCTTCAAATAAAAGCTTTGTAACTTTGAACACAAGCCATCGGCAGGATTAGAGCTATCGAAAAGAGTCCGGGGTGGATGGTTCCTCTAATAGACGAATTTCAATGGGGATGTAGGCCAGTTTAGCAAAAATCTTTTGTTGATGACTGACGGGCCACCATTCGTAAAGAAAAATTTCTAAAGGTCGCCAGAGGGCCACCCAACCACTAATTAATAGTCCTTCTTCTAAGAAGTGAATAAATGTATCGCTGCCAAAACGACCAATTAATTCGCTGAGACTCAAACAAACAAAAAGAAAGGAGAGACCAATTATCAAAGATATGCGTCCCTGTCGCCAAATTGTGCGTAATTTTCTTTGTTCTCCCTGTTGGCGATAGTCAAAATAATTATGTAAAGCTGAGGGTAACAGATGTCGGGCGGTGTTTTGTTCTGTACTGGGAAGATAAAAGACTAATTTAAGGGGGGTATTGAGGGGAAATTCATCCACAGAGTTAATAATATAATTTTCGGCATTATCGTCTAAATCTCTATCTAAAAATGGCGAAGGATCGAGAGAATTAAAGACTTGCTGTAACTGATTAAGTTTAATTTCAATTAAGTAAGTTCCTTCCTCCTCTCGATAATAGGATTGTAATTGATTTACCAGTTTAGACATTAGTTATTAATGTTAAGCAAATGGGGTGAACTGATACAACTAAAATCTACTAAGTAGGTAGGCACAATTATTTGTAGGGCGTTGGGTTTCATGCTTCAACCCAACCTACGTTCATCTTATATTTAATTCCACCCACCCACTTAGAAGTTACTTCATCTTGCTCATTCAGGCTGAAGATTGAACTATCTGTGGGAATATTTTAGCTGTATCAGTCCCAGAACATTAATTTAATTTAGCGACCAAAACCAGCGTACCAAAAATAGGTGACCATGGGGATTACTGTAGCTAAAACCAGTAAAACTATCACCCAAATTGTGGCATTTTTATCGTCAGTTTCTTCTGCGGTAGTAAAGGTACTTTCGATATTAATTGTCGCTACTTCTGGGGGTCCGGGATCCGCTTCTCCAGAAAGTACCGCCGTTAGACGACGACTAGCATCGAGTAAAGCTTGATTATATTTTCCCCCATCTTTGAGGGGAACTGCCATAGTTTCCGAGAGGATACTATCAGCAATAGCATCGGTTAATAAGGGTTTTGCTTCCTCGCCAACCCGAATAGCAGTTTTATTGGTTAAAGTATCAAGGACGATGATAGTTTGATTAGTGCGATCTTCAGGATTAGGATACCATTCTCTCAGGATATCATCGGCTAAATTGTCAATTTTTTGACCGTAATCCAAGCGCCGGACTACCACCATTCTCACTTCTTGGCCAGTTTTTTCGGCGAGATTTTTCAGGTCTTTATTTAATTTTCCCTCGTTAGCGGCACTAATGGCCGAAACGGGATCGACCACATAAGTGGGCGCTCCAGAGCTTAAAATGGGGAGGTCATAGACTCCCATGGCAGCAGCCGGTGACAGGGAAACAGCCAAGGCTACACAGCAGGAGAGAAGGAGAGAAGCTAATAATTTGAGCATATTGATTCGGTAAAATTCCTATAGAACATAATAGGGGAAAAGTTTACTGTTTTTTGAGTCGGGAGACAGGAGATGGGAAGTGGGGAAGTGGGGAAGTGGGGAAGTGGGGAAGTGGGGAAGTGGGGAAGTGGGGTGATGGGGAAATTCAACTAATACCCTAAAACCCTACAACCCCCAAACCCTTTTAACTGATAACTGATAACTGATAACTGATAACTGATTATGAGTGATTTTGAGGAACTAGAGTCTAAAAAACGGGAAAAAGCCCTAGAAATGCAGGCCCATCGCGATAATTTGCTCTCGCGGGTGACAAGATTACTAATTTCTCAAGATATCCACTTGGCGATCGATCATACCCTAGAACTGCTCTGTCAATTTACCCAGAGCGCTCACTGTTACATTATTCAATATTCCACCTGTCGTCAGCAGTGGAGTATGGTTTATGAATACTGTCACCCCGACTATCCGCAAGTTGTCCCGATTCGGGAACAATCACAAAATCTCTCGACGGAAACCTTTCCCTGGTTTTCGGAACAATTATTAAACGGTATTCCAGTTAAAATAAACTCTTTAGACGATTTACCCGCTACTGCTATCCCTGAAAGAACTATTCTCGCTCATAGTTCTACTCCCTGTCTCTTAATCGTTCCCATGTGGGATAGTTGCGGGATAACGGTGGGTTATCTGGGATTGGATGCAAGTGCAGAAAAGCAATGGACAGGGGAAGATGTCACCTTTGTGCGGTTGCTGGGAGAATTAATTGCGATCGCACAAAGTAGATATGAAGCAGAAAAAGAATTAAAAGAGGCTAAAGAAGCGGCAGTTAAGGCAAATAAAGCTAAAAGTGAGTTTCTAGCTAACATGAGCCACGAATTACGCACTCCCCTTAATGCTATCTTGGGTTTTACTCGCTTAATATCCCGGGATAGCAGCATCAGCAGTGAATATCGGCAATATTTGGAAATTGTCAATCGTAGCGGGGAACATTTATTAGAGTTAATCAACGATATTCTAGAAATGTCGAAGATAGAAGCAGGAAGAACGGTTTTTAACCCTAGTAATTTCGATTTATACGCTCTTTTAGATAATATTGCCGAAATGCTACGCTCACAAGCGCAGGCAAAAGCTTTAAGCTTAATTTTTGATCGCAGCTCCGATCTGCCCCAATATATATGTACTGATGAAAGTAAATTGCGACAGGTGTTCATCAATCTCTTGGGTAACGGATTGAAGTTTACCGAGTCGGGAGGGGTAACTCTCCGGGGAAAAGTAGGGGAGAAAAGAGGAGATTATCAGCGATTGCTCTGGGAAATTGAAGACACAGGCCCAGGAATCGCCCCAGAGGAGATTTATAAGCTATTTCAACCCTTTAACCAAACGGAAACGGGACGAAAATCCCAACAGGGGACAGGATTGGGTTTACCTATCAGTAAAAAATTTATTGAGTTGATGGGGGGTGCGATCGGAGTTAGTAGTATTCTGGGTCAAGGAAGTGTTTTTAGTTTTGATATTCAGGTGGGTTTAGTGGGGGAAAATGAGATTAAAACCGAAACCAATAGGGCAAAAGTGATCGCTTTAGCCGAAAATCAGCCTAAATATCGCATATTAGTCGTCGATGATCGACCAGAAAGCCGTTTACTGTTGCTGAAACTCCTGACTAGCCTAGGATTGTCCGTGCAAGAGGCTGCTAATGGTCAAGAAGCGATCGCAATTTGGCAAGCATGGCAACCTCATCTTATCTGGATGGACATGAGAATGCCAGTGAAGGACGGTTACGAAGCAACTAGGGAAATTCGGCGGTTAGAGGCTGATAATCGCGGAAAAACGGTAATAATTGCCCTAACTGCCAGTGCTTTTGAAGAGGATCGCGCCTTGGTTATTGCCGCTGGTTGTGATGATTTCGTGCGTAAACCTTTCCGAGAAGAAGTCATCTGGCAAAAAATGGGCGAATATTTAGGATTAAAATATATTTATGCCGATAATGAGCCAAATCAGCCCAATTATTCGCCAGTTTTCCTCGATTCCCTGCAATCCCTATTAAAATTAATCAATCCCGACTGGATTGGACAATTGCAACAAGCGGCGCGAGAATGTGATGATGAAAAAATTATCGCCCTAACCGCAGAAATTCCCCCCGATTATGCTAACCTTGCCCAAGGTTTACAACAGTTAGCCGGAGAATTTTCCTTTGATGCGATCGAAACCATAATTAAAGATTTAAACATATCTTAAGAGAGTATTTTATCCATACCTCAAAAACGTGATATTCTAAAGGCATAAATCCCTAAATATGGCAATTTTAAAGGATGAAAATGTTAAAAATGCTCATCGGTACTTTCTTAATACTACCGATTTTTTCCGTTCATGCTCAAGTCCTCTCGCTTCCCCCAATTAAGCAAAATTCCCCCAATCTTGGTGACATACCGAATAATCCCACCCAGCAGAGAAATTGGGTTTGTAACCAAGGAGATCAACGCATTGCCGTGGCTGCCAAAGAAGTGCAAGGTTGGAAAGAATTAATTGAAAAACAAGGTTGGCAATGTGATGAAGGAAATACCGATATACCCGATCAAACTCTCAGCTTTTCCTGCGAACCAGAACAAACCATCGGCATCTTGACAGTTTACTGGTTAAATGGTAGTAATGGTCAACAACAATTAAGCCAATGGCGAGATAAATTAGCAGCACAACAGGGGATGGTTTGTACCATTAATAACGTGCGGTTATTCGATACTCAAGAAAATATACCCAACCCATCACAACCATGATTAAATTAGCAGTTTTGCCTCAATCTATCCTCCTGGGTATCGGTTTACTATTAAACAATTCTCTGCCCTTACTTGCCCAATCTACACCCCTAAGCGTCGATAATTTAAGAAACACCGTCTATAACATTCCCAATCGGGGTTCCGTAATTGTCAGCGATGGTATTTTTCAATCCAATGAGGGACAAATTTTAGGAGTACAAGTCAGTCGAGAAGCCTTGATGGGGGACTATAATAATGATCAAAGGACTGATGGTATTGTCGTGTTAAGAGTGATTACTAGAGAGCAACAGCAATTACATTATTTAGCCCTAGTGATTGATAATAACGGTACTGCCACTAACACCGATACTGTCCTGTTAGCCGATCGAGTAATTGTCGATAATCTGAGTGCTAAAGATGGTACGATCACCGTCAACATGAGAAGATTTCTCCCCCGGGATCCTTCCTGTTGTCCGTCGGGAGTTATCACCCAACAATTTGCGATTAATCCTAGTATTAATCAATTGACTTTACTGAGTACCAACGAAAGTCAACCCACCACCCCCAATGTGCAGGTAGTACCCGCTTCTCCCCTGAGAATTAATAATAGTAATCTCCCCTTTCAACCTCCTGCTGGGGCCATCCAAATCCGCTTTTAACTCTGTTTTTGGTGCGTTACGCTGTGCTAACGCACCCTACCTTTTTACTTAACAAAAAATGCCCTACAAATATCCCATCCAACGCTGGTACATTGCCGCAACTAATCCCGAAAAAATTGAGGGGTTAGCGCGGGAAATGGGATTATCATCCTTATTAGCAACTATCTTAATTAATCGCGGTATTGATACCCCCGAATTAGCTAAAACTTATATAGATCCTGAAGCGGATATCTTACCCTCTCCCCTGGGAGAATTTCCCGACTTAGAAAAAAGTGTCAATTTATTAGTAAAAGCGATCGCCTCTGGCGACAAAATTGCTATCTGTGGGGACTACGATGCCGACGGCATGACCAGTACATCTTTACTACTAAGAGCCTTAAGACATCTCGGTGCTAGGGTAAATCATGCCATACCCAGTCGCATGAAAGAGGGATACGGAATTAATCAGCGCATTGTGGAAGAATTTGCCGAATCGGGAGTCGGATTGATTCTCACCGTTGATAATGGTATTTCCGCTCACGAACCGATCGCCCTAGCGATAGAATTAGGATTAAAAGTTATTATCACCGATCATCACGATCTGCCGCCAATTTTACCAAATGCCTCCGCTATTCTCAACCCGAAATTATTAACCCCGAACTCTCCCTATCAGGGATTAGCGGGGGTGGGAGTTGCCTATATTTTAGCGGTGACAACTGCCCAAAAAATGGGTAAATTACAGGGATTAACCGAGTCATTATTATCATTATTTACCCTAGGCACTATAGCAGATTTAGCCCCATTAATTGGGGTAAATCGTCGCTGGTTAAAACGGGGGTTAAGAAAATTACCCAAATCCCAATTAGTCGGGATTCAATCCCTGATGCAAATAGCGGGAATTAGTGAGGAACAAAAGCAATTACAACCGGATGATATTGGCTTTAAATTGGGACCGAGAATTAATGCCATTGGCAGAATTGGAGAACCCCAGATAGTTATTGAATTATTAACCACCGATGATGCGGGAATTGCCTTAGAAAGAGCGATGCAGTGCGAACAAATTAATCGTACTCGTCAAGAATTGTGCGAAAAAATTGAAGAAGAAGCGATTAAATTAGTGGAAGAAACCCCGATTCTTTGGCAAAAAGATCGAGTTTTAGTCTTAGTCGAAAAAGATTGGCATCATGGGGTAATTGGTATTGTAGCATCCCGTTTGGTGGAACGCTACGGAGTGCCAGTTTTTATCGGTACTTACGAGGAAGAAGATGCGAGTAAAATTCGCGGATCCGCCAGAGGAATTGAAGAATTTCACGTTTTTGAAGCCCTGCAATTTTGCCAAGATTTACTAGGAAAATTTGGCGGTCATAAAATGGCGGGGGGTTTTAGTTTACCCACAGCTAATTTACTAGCATTTAAACAAAGATTAAGTCAATTTTCTCACAAAATTTTACAAATAGAACAATTAAAACCTTTAATTAAAATTGATACTATCATCGACTTTAAACAAATTACCTTGGAACTTTTTCAACAAATTGATAGTTTGCAACCCTGGGGAATTGGCAATGAATTACCCGTTTTTTGGACTCCTAACGTGCGCGTAGTGGAACAGAAAACTATCGGAAAAAATCATTTAAAATTATTGCTGGCTCAAAGGGATGATACCAGAATTAAAGCCCTAGCATGGCGTTGGGGCGAATATTGTCCTTTACCAACTCGTTTAGATATTGCCTATAAACTCAAAGAAAATACTTGGAATGGTAATACAACCATAGAAATTGAATTAGTGGGAGTGCGATTACCCCAAGAAAATGATAGTATTAAAAAAGCAATTTTTATGCACGCTGATAAAATGTATCAATGTAGTTTTTGGGGTGATTTAAACGAGATTCGCATCAAAAATGAACAGGGCGATATTTTAGTCGTGCAGAAAGGGCAGCGCATTGGTTTATTAGGCAAAAATCGGCAACAAGCTAGAGAAGTCAACGTGACTGAACCCCGTTTTTATACTTTAATTAAAGTTGCCATCAAAGCTTTGGCTATCTAGCAAAACCTCCAAAAAAAGCGCCTTGACGATGAACCAAACCATAGTGATCAAAATCGGTACTTCCAGTTTGACCGATAATGAAACCGGTCAATTATCCCTCTCCACGATCGCCGCTTTAGTGGAAGTCCTCACCCGGTTGCGTGCCGCCGGTCATCGGGTGGTATTAGTATCTTCCGGGGCCGTCGGGGTAGGCTGCCGTCGTCTGGGAATACAGGAAAGACCGAAAAAAATCGCCCTCAAACAAGCGATCGCCGCCGTCGGACAAGGTCGTCTGATGCGCATCTATGATGACCTCTTTACCAGTCTTGGTCAACCGATCGCCCAAATTTTGCTCACCCGTCCCGAATTGATGGAACGCACCTGTTATGTCAACGCCTATAATACCTTTCAGGCATTGTTTGAATTAGGGGTGATTGCCATTGTCAACGAAAATGATACGGTGGCGATCGATGAGTTAAAATTCGGCGATAATGACACCTTATCAGCCCTTGTCGCCAGTTTAATCGAGGCTGACTGGTTATTTATCCTCACCGATGTGGATCGCCTCTACAGTGCCGATCCGCGGCTATTTCCCGAAGCAGAGGCCATTGCCCGAGTTACTTCCGCGCAATTAGCGCAACTATCGATCGATGCCGGTAGTAGTGGCAGTCAGTGGGGGACTGGGGGTATGGCGACTAAATTGGCCGCGGCCCGGATTGCCACCAGTGCCGGGGTAGAAATGGCGATTACTAGGGGAAGACAGCCTAGCAATATCTTAAAAATTATGGCAGGAGAGGCGATCGGAACCCGTTTTGAGGCCCAAAAACGTAGTGATAACGCCCGCAAACGCTGGATCGCCTACGGACTAATGCCCATGGGTAAAATCTATCTCGATGCTGGGGCGATTCAAGCCATTTGTCAGGGGGGAAAATCTCTCCTAGCGGCCGGGATCACCAAAGTGGCAGGGGAATTTAGTGCCTCGGAATCGGTGCAATTGTGCGATCAAGAAGGCCGGGAATTGGCCCGGGGAATTGTTAATTATAGTAGTGAGGAGATCGATCGAGTGAAAGGTCAACATTCCGAGCGTATTGCCAGTTTATTAGGTTATATGGCCGCAGAAACCATTATTCATCGGGATAATCTCGTTATTTTGAGTGCCTCGTCCACCACCTCGACTAATAAGGGATAATTCCGCCACTCAGTGCCGGTCCAGCCAATGCCTTAAATGTAAAGAAATGTCTCAAAAAAACAACAAATTGTTAGACAAGCAAGAGAGTTAGACTAGGGATGTCCCCCGAAGTTCAACCCTGTGAGATTATAAATAAAGCGAAACTCAAAAATGTCTTTATTGCTGTTGGGAGAAACTTAATAATGCGAGACGCGGTAACTAGCCTGATTAGAAAATACGATGTCACCGGACGTTATCTCGATCGAGATGCGATCGATAATCTTAAACAATATTTCACCTCGGGAACTGCCCGTCTAGCTGCCGCCGCCCTAATTAACGCTAATTCGGCGGCGCTCGTGCGTGGGGCGGCGATTCGTCTATTTGAAGAAGTTCCCGAATTGATCCGCGCCGGGGGTAATGCCTACACCACCCGTCGTTATTCTGCCTGTCTGCGGGATATGGATTACTATCTCCGCTATGCCAGTTATGCCCTAGTAGCTGCTGATACTAATGTTCTAGATGAGCGGGTACTGCAAGGACTGCGGGAAACCTATAATTCCCTCGGGGTTCCCATCGGTCCGACGGTGCGCGGTATCCAAATCATGAGCGAAATGATTCAAACCATGGCCACTGAGGCGGGTATTGCCGACACCTCTTTGATCGCTGAACCCTTTGATCATCTCACTCGCGAATTAAGCGAAGTGTCTATCTAAATTCAGTTATCAGTTATCGCTTATCAGTTCTGTCCGTTCAATTTTTGATGGAACGAACCCGCATCAGTACCCACTCTCAGCCTAGGGGAGTGGGGAAGGTGCAGCAAGGGGAACCATTGAGCGGTTCTCCCGGTGCGGAAGTCTGAGGCAACCGCCATCGACGAAGAAGCGTCAGAAACTTCCCACTCAGCCAAGGGGTGGGGAACAGTTCATTAAAACATTGTCCAGCTTTCTTTGACCCATGACTCTCTCCTCGGATTTTCCCCCAGAACCACCCGCTACCAATAAGGAGTCCCATCGTGATTATCGCGGACTCGATCGCAGTAAACTCACCCCCATGTATCAGCATTATGTGGAGGTAAAAGAAACCTATCCCAATGCTCTTTTACTCTATCGTGTGGGCGATTTTTTCGAGTGTTTCTTTCAGGATGCGGTGATTATCTCCAGAGAATTAGAATTAGTTCTCACCAGCAAGGAAGGGGGTAAAGGTATTGGGAGAGTCGCCATGACTGGAGTTCCCCACCACGCCCTGGAGCGCTATAGTCGTTTATTGGTGGAAAAAGGCTATGCGGTGGCGATTTGTGACCAAGTAGAGGATTCAACGGAAGCAGCCGCCGAAAAACGGCTAGTAGAACGCGCTATCACCAAGCTTCTCACCCCCGGAACCCTCACCGATGAGGGAATGTTAAATGCAAAAAAGAATAATTTTCTGGCTGCAGTGGTGATTACCGGAGAAAATTGGGGATTAGCCTATGCAGACATCTCCACCGGAGAATTCTACACCACCCAAGCCAGCGATTTAACGGCTTTAAGCCTAGAATTAACCCGTTTACAGCCCTCGGAAATCCTTTTTCCCATCAATGCCCCCGATTTAAACCGTATTTTGCGCCCCGGGGAAAAATCCGACCATCTCCCCCCCTGTTTACCCGATAGTTTTTGTTATTCTCTCCGTCCCCAAACTATCTTTACTCTCACAGAAGCGAAAAATCGTCTCCTAATCACCTATAAAATGCGTTCCCTAGAGGGGATGGGCTGCGAACATTTACCCCTTGCTATTCGCGCCGCCGGAGGCCTATTAGAATACATTGAAGATACCCAAAAAGCCAATCAAGTCCCCCTACAACCTTTAAAAACCTACTCTGTCTCGGAATTTTTGATTTTAGATGGGCAAACCCGTCGTAACCTTGAAATTACCCAAACGGTGCGCGATGGTAGCTTCTATGGTTCTCTATTATGGGCGATCGATCGCACTTGTACGGCCATGGGTAGTCGCGCTTTACGTCGTTGGTTACTGCAACCTCTCTTAGATTCTCGCGGTATTCGCGCCCGTCAGGATACTATCCAAGAGTTAAAGGATAATCCCTCCTTACGCCAAGATATTCGGCAAAAATTAAGGGAAATCTACGATATAGAACGTTTAAGCGGTCGTGTTGGCGCAGGAACGGCTAATGCCCGCGATTTACTTTCCCTAGCGGCATCCTTAGTCAAATTGGCCGATTTAGCGGCTTTGGTTGCTTCGGGAAATTCGCCCTATTTGAAAGCTTTACAGCAAATTCCCGCCGATTTGGAAAAATTAGGCCAGCAGGTGATAGCGCATCTGGTGGAATCTCCTCCGCTGCACCTCAAGGAAGGGGGGGTGATTCGCGAGGGAATTGATGCCCAATTGGATGCCCTGCGGCGCGACTATCAGGAAGTAATCGATTGGTTTAAGAATCTGGAGACGACAGAGAAAGAAAGAACGGGTATTAGTAATCTTAAGGTTAATTATAACAAAACTTTCGGTTATTATATCAGTTTACCCCGCAGTAAAGCCGATTTCGCCCCAAAAGAGTATGTGCGTAAGCAAACTTTAGTCAATGAGGAACGTTATATCACCACCGAGTTAAAGGAGAAAGAAAATATAATTCTGACGGCAGTAGATGAATTAAATAAATTAGAATACGAGATTTTTAGCGATTTACGCCGTCAAGTAGCCGAATTTTCCCCAGAAATCCGGGAAGTGGCCACAAAAGTCGCCGCTTTGGATGTGCTGGCCGGATTGGCAGAAATCGCCGTTTATCAGGGATATTGTCGCCCAGAAATCGCCGATGGTCGTCTTATCGATATTAAAGATGGTCGTCATCCCGTGGTGGAACAATCCCTTGGGGCCGGCTTTTTTGTGCCGAATTCGATTAATTTGGGCAATCAGGAGGGTTTAGAATACCCTGACTTGATTATTCTCACCGGTCCCAATGCTAGTGGCAAAAGTTGTTATCTGCGACAGGTGGGATTAATTCAATTGTTGGCCCAAACCGGCAGTTTTGTCCCGGCAAAGTCGGCCAAAATCTCCATCTGCGATCGCATTTTCACTAGGGTGGGGGCTGTGGATGACCTCGCTACTGGCCAATCCACTTTTATGGTGGAAATGAACGAAACCGCCAATATTCTCAATCACGCCACGGAGAGATCATTAGTATTATTAGACGAAATTGGCCGGGGGACAGCCACTTTTGACGGTTTATCCATAGCTTGGTCTGTGGCGGAGTATTTAGCCACGGTACTGCAATCGCGGACGATTTTCGCCACTCACTACCACGAACTGAATGAATTAGCCTCAATCTTAGAGAATGTAGCTAATTATCAGGTAACAGTCAAAGAATTACCCCATGAGATAGTATTTTTGCACCAAGTACGACCGGGAGGTGCGGATAAATCCTATGGTATCGAAGCGGGGAGATTAGCCGGTTTACCAGCTTCTGTGATCGATCGTGCCATGCAGGTGATGGGTCAAATCGAAAAACATAGTAAAATTGCGATCGGTTTGCGTCAAGGAATTAAGAAAATTAAACCAGTTAAGTCGGATAATTCCCCCTCTCTGCAGCAGTTAGATATTTTTGATGACAGTAAGTAGGGTTTGCTGAATAAATGTGAAATGTAGGCAAAGTAAGGGTTTTGGGGCTTTTCTCCCGAAACAGGTGCAAGATTTTGAGAGAATCGTCGTTCAAAACCTTGCGTCTTCATCGGCCCGCGTCCTGTAGGGGCGAAGCATTCGGGCAATAACCTATCGGTGAAACCGTAGATTTTCTATCCGAATGCTTCGCCCGTAC
>NZ_JAPZSR010000107.1:0-5384 GCF_027531875.1 Microcystis sp. LE19-84.1B
GCTAGGAGTTTGAAGAGTGATAATTTGTCTGCCTGACTTAGATTGTTGACTAAAGAAATTAACTCAGCGAAAGGCATGGTTTAAACTCCTGAACCTACGAGAATACATTGATCATAAGCGATCTGAGAGATACGGTCTAACGGGGTCGTTATGCGGCTCAGTGCGATGCCGAAGGCACTGCGTAGCAGTACGCCGATCTTGTAGGGTGCGTTCCCTAATGTGGCTCCCACTGCTCCACTGATCGATTTTGGGGAACGCACCATGCTCATTGATTGCAGCTGTGGGTTTAAGTGCGGTGTGGGCTAATCTGGCTAACACGCTTTTGGACGTGATATAAAGATAATATGGGTGACGGTTTATCTGATGACGGAGAATGGATATGTGGGGGATGTCTTTCAGGCATTTTTCTGCGGCAACTTTATATTTTTGATAAAATACGAGTTAGTGAACGCAGCTCTTAGGGGGCTTTGGCTATGACGCTCGCATCAAATGAACAAACCGCTATCATTCGTACAGAGCGAGGATTAACGATCTCAGGAACCCGCATCACCCTCTACGATGTGATGGATTATGTGACTGCTCAATATCCACCTAAGTTCATTCAGGGATTATTTGATCTGACGGAAGAGCAAATTAACGCTGCCCTGGCTTATATTGAGGCTCATCGTGCGGATGTGGAAGCTGAGTACCAGCAAGTTCTCAAAGAAGCTGAAGAACTCCGACAATATTATGAAGAGCAAAATCGTGAGCGAGTTGCCCGTATTGCTGCTAAGCCGCCAAAACCTGGCACAGAAGCCATTCGAGCCAAACTTCAAGCGGAAAAAGCCAAGTTGGCATCACGGGCATGAATTTTCTAGTTGATCATAACTTACGAGGGCATTCTGTTGTCCTCGCCGGAGGCCTTGCTGCGAGTGGTTGGCTTGACTTGATCTCGATTCGTTTTATTCTGTTTGAAGAAGTTGGGTTAGCTGTCACGAGCGATGATCGGATTGTTTGGCGGTATGCCCAAGCCAATCAGATGATCCTGATCACCGCTAACCGAAGCATGAAAGGTAAAGATTCCCTGGAGCAAGTGATGCGGGAGGAAAATACCCCCATATCATTACCCGTCGTGACAATCGGTAATATTGAGCGACTACTTGCAACAGCCAGATTATCGCAATCGTTGCGTTAATCGTTTGGTTGATATTGTGGTTGATATTGAAGATTATCAAGGCGCAAGGCGAATATTCATTCCGTGACGCGCCGAATGCTAGAGCCATTGAAGTCTATCTGTAGGGACACGGCATAACGGGTTCGTTATACTGAATCGGTTTTTAATAGCATGATTAACTGCCAATCCCACTTTAAAAACCCGCTCCCTTCTCCCCACTGCTGTAACAAAAAACAACTATCCCCCGATCGCGATCGCTAAAGGTCGAATAATTGTAAATTTTTGTCAAGGGGGAGGTCAGACATAGGAATCATCGCTAGAATGAGCCTAATTGTCAGGAATTTAGTTAAACAAGGTTTTTGGCAATATGCTAATCTGGCTAACACGCTTTTGGGGGTGATATAGGGAAAAGTTCTGGCGATCACGCCTATCTCTTGGTATGATATATTTATAGTTCCATATCTCTGGACAAAAATTTTTAAATTTATAAAAGTTGATCTAAATTCCGTGATTACTATCTATCAATTAAAGCCAGCTTTTCAAAAGATATTGAGTCCGCTAGTCAAGCAACTAGCGAAACAAGGAATCACGGCGAATCAAATTACCACATCTGCTGCTGTCTTATCAGTATTGATGGGAATAGCAATTGTCCTTTGGCATTGTCAGCGCTGGCTACTGTTGCTGATGCCTTTGGTACTTTTTATGCGAATTGCACTGAATGCGATCGATGGGATGTTAGCCAGAGACTACAACCAGAAAACATCGTTAGGTACTATCTTAAATGAACTAGGAGATGTAATTTCTGATACTGCCCTCTACCTTCCCTTTGCCTTAATACCAGGAGTTTCTAGTATTTTGGTTGTCCCAATTGTCTTACTGTCAATCATCAGTGAAATGACTGGAGTTCTCGGGGTTACAGTGAGTGGAAAAAGACAATATCAAGGGCCAATGGGCAAAAGTGATCGTGCTTTTTTATTTGGTATAATTGCTTTATTATTAGGATTAGGATTGACAGCAGGAAAGTGGTTAGATTATATTTGGATTACCACAATCTTACTGCTATTTTCGACAATTATCAATCGGGCTTACAGCAGCTTAAAGGAATTAGAGTATCATGGTTTGGACGAAGCCAGCAATTAATGTTATCTGGGGGTTAGCAGGGGTATTTATCCTATTAATACTAGCGACTCTCATAATTCAGCTTCTCTCCCTAACTTTGCCAGAGAGAAATTATACAGAACTGAAGCAACGAGTCAAATCTTGGTGGGCAATTACCCTTCTTTTCTCAACTTCTCTCATCCTCAGTCCTGGAATAGCTGTGATCTTTTTTGGTTTTGTCAGTTTTCTGGCCCTGAAAGAATATTTATCTCTAATTCCGACACGGCGGGCAGACCGTCGCGTCTTGTTTTGGGCTTATTTAGCAATCATCTTACAATATTACTGGATTTACAGTCGGTGGTACGGAATGTTTTTAGTATTTATCCCAGTTTATATGTTCCTTATCTTGCCGATGCGGATGGTAATTTTAGGAGAAATACACGGTTTTCTCAAGGCAATAGGAACTCTACATTGGGGATTGATGCTGACAGTATTTAGCATCAGTCACGTCGCCTATTTATTAAGGCTACCACCCGCAGGTAATCCCATAGCTGGCGGTGCTGGATTGTTACTGTATCTTTTATTTTTGACGGCTCTGAATGATATTTCCCAGTACTTGTGGGGAAAAAGTTTGGGAAGACATAAAGTTTTACCGACAGTTAGCCCCAACAAAACTTGGGAAGGCTTGCTAGGAGGGATAATAACGACAATAGTATTGGCAGTAATTTTGGCTCCTTGGTTAACTCCGTTTAATTTAACTCACGCATTCTGGCTGGGGTTACTATTGGGAATTGCCGGTTTTATTGGTGATGTTACTGTATCGGCTCTGAAGCGAGACTTAGGAGTTAAAGACAGCGGTAATCTCTTACCAGGACACGGTGGTATTCTTGATCGTATTGACAGTTTAACTTATACTGCTCCCCTATTTTTCCATTTTACTGTTTACTTTTATTTCCGGGGGATGTTAGCTTGAATAAGTTACTGCGATTGTTGTTTTTTGGTTGCTTGGTTAGACTGATTGTCTTGGTCATTATCGGACTAAGAATCAGTCACAAAGAGAGGCTACCAAAATCGGGACCAGCGATAATTGTTGCCAACCACAACAGCCATCTCGATACCCTGGTATTGATGACACTCTTTCCCTTAAGGTTATTAGACAAATTGCGTCCAGTAGCGGCGGCGGACTATTGGTTAAAGAATCCCTGGCTGACTTGGTTTTCTCTAAATATTATTGGTATCATTCCCTTAAGACGCGAAATGGGGAATGTTCGCGAGCATCCTCTAGACAGTTGTTCTCAGGCATTAGTGCGGAGAGAAATTCTGCTAATCTATCCTGAAGGCTCTCGCGGCAATCCTGAATCTTTAACTAGCTTTAAGAGTGGCATTGCCCATCTAGCGAAACGGCATCCAGAAATCCCCATCTATCCAATTTTCTTGCATGGTTTAGGCAAGACACTTCCCAAAGGTGAAGCTTTATTAGTCCCTTTCTTTTGTGATGTTTGGCTTGGTAATCCTCTCCATTGGACTGGCAATAAACAAAGCTTTATGGATTTGTTAAATCAGTCAATACAAGAGTTAGCAGCAGCAGGAAATTTTTCTGCTTGGCAATAAAAAAGTTCTTGATTTTTCTTGATTAAACGAAGGAATTAACCATGAATTCTCAAACCTTACCTAGCTATGATTCACTAAGTCGTCCGCTGCCAATTTGGCATCCTAAAGCCATCTACTACAGCCTTGTAAGATTGCTGTTTCAAACCATCGGGCAAATTTCAGACGGAATTCGTCTGGGCTTGAAATACGGCTTTGATTCAGGAGTCATGTTAGAGTATGTTTATCGCAATCGTCCCAGCGGCATTACCTGGTTTGGCAAGATAATTGACCGTGTTTATCTCGACTCCCAGGGATGGCAGGGAATCCGTCAACGTGGGGAAATTCTGAAAAGCGTATTGCGTCAAGTTATCCAAGATAATTTTGAGCAAGGGGTAACAACTAACCTCCTCGATGTTGCTTGTGGTGGTGGCCGCTATGACTTGGAAGTTTTGCTAGATTTTTCGGGTGGTGCAGTGAATGCTTTATTGCGAGATTACAAGGCAGAAAATGTGCAAAAAGCGCAAGAATTAGCTCTCCACCTTGGCGTATCAGCAACTATCGAACAAGCTGACGCTTTTAACGATGACGACTTAAACCGGGTCTTACCACCGCCTAATTTAATTGTCGTCTCGGGACTCCACGAAATATTACCAGATAATGAGTTAATTCGTCAGCATTTCCAGCAATTATATCGTCTTCTTGAACCAGGCGGGACGCTCATTTTTACCATTCAACCCTACCACCCCCAATTAGAGTTTATTGCCAGGGTATTAAATTCTCATACAGGTAAACCTTGGGTGATGCGCCTGAGACCGCTAGAATTAACCGAAGCATGGGCAACTGATGCGGGTTTTCAAGATTTCCAGGTACAGATGGATAACTTTAATATTTTCGGGGTCGTCAAAGCGAGAAAGTGAAGTCAGCGAAAACTCATTTTGTAACTATTCAGGTCTAGGGGTTGACAAAGAGAGAAAAATCAGCAGTGGGGATAAGAGAGACAACCGTATTCAAGGGGTGATGGACAGAGGCCAAAGCCTGACGGAAGAAAGTTAAAACCGAACGGCCTTGGGCGCGACAAGACTGAATCACGGTCAATAAACGGGCAGTATCGACAAAGCCACTGAAGGAGCGAGAACCACCAGCTATCTTGCGCTTAGTTACTCCCAAACGCAGAGAACGCTCGGCTCGGTTATGATCGGGAGAGACTTGAGGATGATCGAGGAAATACCACCACTGATGGGACTTGTCCAGCAAGGATTTCAGCAATAAACCCGCAGCATAACCCGCCTGGGGTCGCCACACAGCTAAAGCTTGCTCTAACCGCAGCGATCGCCGATCTTGTAGGGTGCGTTCCCTAATGCAAGTCCTACTGCTTCACTGATCGATTTTTGGGGAACGCACCATGCCCATTGATTGAAGCTGTGGTCTAAATGCGATGCCGCTCTGGTGGGACCAGTTGGGGAATGTTAGCGAAGATTCCCGATGTTTAGGTTAAAATAGAGGGCAAAAGTTGCCACAGGGTCAAGCCAATGACAGTGATGGG
>NZ_JAPZSR010000258.1:0-3667 GCF_027531875.1 Microcystis sp. LE19-84.1B
TATTTTTTGAGATTGCTCGCATTTTAAAAGCCAAACAACCCGCAGCATTTATTCTGGAAAATGTCAAGCAATTGCAGGGACATCAACAGGGAAAAACCTTAGAAGTTATTCTCAATACTCTGCAAGATTTAGATTACTATATCGATTATCGGGTTTTGAATGCGCTTAATTTTGGTTTACCGCAAAAACGAGAACGAATTTTTATCGTTGGTTTCCGAGAATCGCGGGGTTTTATCTGGCCAAAACCAGCTTTATCTAGAACAAGTTTAACGGAAATCTTAGAGGAAAATGTCTCGGATTTTTATTATGCTTCCGAAAAAATTCAAAAAAGTCGCCTGCTGAAAAGAGAGGGGAAAAAACTTTATAGTGAACCGACTATCTGGCACGAAAATAAAGGAGGTAATGTCAGTGCTTATCCCTATTCCTGTGCCTTGCGAGCAGGAGCATCCTATAATTATTTGTTAGTGGATGGGAAAAGACGCTTAACAGCAAGGGAAATGCTACGTTTACAAGGTTTTCCTGATGATTATCAAATTGTCGGCAGTTATCAAACTATGCGAAAATTAACCGGTAATAGTGTAGCGATTTCCTGCGTAGCTGCTGTGGTTAATTCTGTAATCGAGTCTTTGTTAGATATTGAGCAAGCATCAACTAATTCATTCTCGTTCAATCGACACCTTAATTAAGTTTATTTTTGACTTAGGAGTTTTAGATAGTGGTAATTATTCAAGACGCTTTTAATTCCCTATATAGACAGCCTCGTAGGTTGGGTTGAGCGAAACAATACTGGGTCGAAAATGGCTTAATTCGCCTGAAAAAGCGAAACCCAACCACCCCAAAAGTTACTCTTGGTTGGGTTTCCTTGCGTCAACCCAACCTACAATAATTGGTACTCTACTGATATGTAGCATATACTCAACAGATTTAGTATCAAGCCTCTTAGGTTGGGTTGAGCGAAACAATACTGGGTCGAAAATGGCTTAATTCGCCTGAAAAAGCGAAACCCAACCACCCCAAAGGTTACTCTAAAATTAGCTGACCCATTGCCTTGAGAATTTGGAGCAGATTAATTGCTGATTCAGGATACATTAAATTAAGTTCTGGCATTATCTGATAAGTGGGGTTAGTTTCTTGTCTGAGATAGACGAACATATATTGTAAGCCATTAGTCGCTAATCCACAAACTGAGGGTTGTCTTTCTAAGCTATTGTAGGCATAAGTCAATAATTGAGGTAATCCCTGACGTACTTCAATTCCACTCTCTTTAGCTTCAATGACTAAAATCCAAAAAGGGATATCATTGACAGTTGCTATCGAATTATTTACCGTGACAATATCAAAGCGTCCGCTAATAGTTTTATCTTCATCCACAAGGATAATATTATCAATCCCTTCTTCAACCCTAATCTTAATCGGATAACGATAAAAACCCGCTAACCGCAATAGGGGAAATAGGGTTAAAACTTTAACTTGTCCTTCTGATGCTTTATCTTCCATCAAATAGGGTCGAAAATCGTTGCGGATTTGAACAAGTTCTAATTTTTCTGCCTCGCTGACGGTTTCCAAAGCTAAAAGCTCTGTAAATGAAACATCTTCAAGCTTTTCTTGAAAATGGAGATGACGTTGAACATCAGCAAGGGTTAGTTTACTCGTTTTGAGGGTCAGCATTGATTGAGCAAGCAGTACAGCGCTGTTTCCATGATAGCGGAAAATAGGTGTCTCGGCTGTTCTTGCTAACAAAATAAGCCAAGATAGAAACACAAATTCTAGGGTGTGAAGCGCAAAAACGTAAGACACCAATTTAAGAATAAAGTTGCTGCGTGGGGTGCGGATTGTTGATTTGGGTTTTTTAACAGAATTGGTAGCCTTCTAATGCACTTTACACTCGTCGGCGATCTACGATCAAGTTATTTTTGAACGAAAAGCACCCCAAGGTCATATTTCTTGTAGTTAGAGGTTTGATTGAGTTGGGGATGGTGGGATGGGATTGGAATGGGGAGAAGTGAGGTGGACTTATACTCAAACTCCTTCTCCAGCGCTCCCAACTCCCGTGCAGTCTTAACGAGTAATTTAGATAGTCAACAGCTTACCAAATTTAGGTAACACTTCCTCTTGATGGGAAAGACTGTATCTTGAGAAAATAATTAGGCTAAATAGACCCGAATTTAGGGGGTATTTTCTGAAAAAGAATCACTATAATTAAATAAAAATGGTACGCTATTTTTTCCCGCTCCATCCATGACTAAAACCCGGGGCATTTGCGCCCCACCTTCGCGCCAAGCTTCAATCGCTTCTTTCTGTAAAACCAATCCTCCTCCCTGTTCTTTTAAAGTTTCTGCTAATAGTCTTTGTGCCTCAGCTTTCCCTTTAGCGCGATTAATTTCTGCTTGGGCCTGTTGTTCTGCTTCTTGGGTGATATAAACGGCTCTTTGGGCGCGTTGTTCCGCGATTTGTTTATCTTCGACGGCCCGGGCAAATTCTGGAGAAAAATTCAAATCTACCACACTGGTATCTAAGACTAGAATACCATACTTTTCTAACCGAGTCGATAGGGCATTATCAAAGTCTTCTTTTAACTCACTGCGTCGAGTAATTGCCTCCTCTACGGTTCTTTTAGCGGCGGCAATTTTAAAGGATTCTTGGGTTTGAGGGGCGATAATTTTAGCGACAATATTTTGTAAAGTTCCTTGGGTTCTTCTAATTGCCACTACTTGAGTCGGATCGAGACGAAAATTAATCGCAAAACTAGCGGATAAATCCTGTAAATCTTTAGTGGAACTTTGGGCGGGAACTTCAAATTTTTGCACCGTAACATCGTAGATATCGACACTAGAGACAAAGGGAGGTTTAAAGTGCAATCCCTCCAATAAAACCCCGTCTTTAGCTTTTCCTAAAACACTTAAAACCCCCGCTTGTCCAGGGGTGATAATCACATAGGCATTAAAGGCCGCTAAAATGACAATAGTAGCCAATAATCCCCCAATCAGGGAAAGTAAATTAATAGCATCTTTCTGGTTCACAGTTTATACTCCTTGACGAGCGACTAAAGCGAGAATTTTTGTTGCGATCGCTTGATTGACAGGCATCACTGACAGACGATTTCCTGTCCTTACTAATAATAATTCATCGGCGGTAAAATTTTGTTTTAAAATTCCCAGGGGCAGCAGTTGGGGAAAAAGGCGATCGAACTCAACTTTAACCGTCCACCAGCGCGGGCAATCCAGGGAGGCTTTAGAATCATAGTAGGGACTATTGCGATCAAATTGTGTCGGATCGATCATATCGGTTTCCACTACGCGCATCAAGCCGACAATCCCCGGCGGGGTCGTATTAGAATGATAAAAAAAGGCTAAATCTCCCCGCTTCATCTGACGGAGAAAATTGCGCGCTTGATAATTTCGCACTCCCTCCCAAATAGTTTGACCATCTTTTTTTAAATCCCCGATACTATAGACATTGGGTTCCGATTTCATTAACCAATAATTTAAATTCATCATTATTTATAGTTGTTATTAATTCAAATAAGCGGCTCTTCGTTACCCTTTATGCTAAATCAACATACAAGATGCCAAGATAACATACTTCTAACCCAAAAATTCCGAAAGTTTCTAAAGCCATAGCCTCTCCGTTTTATTAGTTTAAGTTTATTGTTGATTCCCTCGACCAC
>NZ_JAPZSR010000369.1:0-7883 GCF_027531875.1 Microcystis sp. LE19-84.1B
AAAACTATCAACAACTCATGCTTGTAAAGCTTGTACAATAGGGCTTTGAGTTTTTGTTAGATTGATATTTATCAACTTTAGAGCATTGCTGGACAGAGAGGGAGCTTGGGGAATTTTCTACAGTGTAAGTTCGGAAGAACCGGTTTTTTATACAGTAAAAAACAATATACGATTCGTTATGAAGCCAGTACCCAAGACTTTGATAAGTATGAAAAGGAAGCGAGAGAGATAATCAACTCTTTAGAGTTAGATTCGGTTAAAGAAGCGAAATAGTCTATGATTAAAAGTTTTCGCTGTCAAGACACAGAAACCCTGTCATGTTGAAATTGTTGATTATCATTAAAGGAGGTTGATGATGAATAATTGGAAAAGCCCCATTCACCCCGGTGAAATTCTCGCGGATGAATTAGAAGAAATTGATCTTACTATCTCTCAGCTTGCCCAAAAAATTTATGTTTCGCAAGAAACTCTCTATCACATCCTACAAAAAGACGCGAATCTCACGGGAGATATTGCTTTAAAATTAGGACGTTTCTTTAATACTGGGGCAGAATTGTGGATGAATTTACAAAAGGCTTATGAATTGGATGTAGCCAGAGAAAATCTAGGCAATAGGCTAGAAGAAATCATTCCCTATCAATCTATTTCTTCTCTATAAATTGATTAAATTATCATCAAAATAATAGGATTTACTGGACAATGCCTCAAATATAATGATCTGTGCTACGATCTCGGCTATAATAGCATCATTCGGTTTTCTTTATTGTGTGAGGAGTCACCTGATATGGTTTACAGAACATCGGTTTTTGGTTTACTCGCTTTGGCCTTATTAGTTTCGGGGGTTAGCGTGTCGGCATCTCAGAGAATGACAGGGGTAAGGGAAAGCCAAGTCAACGACGGAATCAATAGCCGTAGGGACACGCTACTACTGGCACAACGAGGCAATGTTAATGAGAATAAATGGTTTGCGGGAGTTTTACAAAGTTGTACCCGTGTAGCTAAAAGTGTCAAATGTTCGGTGGTAGTTAGAAGCACAGAAGATTTAGGAGCTTATGTTTATTGCGGATATGACAATATTACCCGATTATTTGATATATATGGTAATGTTTATCCCTGCGGACAAATACAAATTGGAAATCAAAAATCTGAAGGTGATAGAAGTGGTTTGAGTTCAAGATTTCCTCAAGGAACACCCGTTAAAGTAATTCTAACATTTAATAATGTCTCCAATCAAGTTAACGAGTTTGATACGCTTGAACTTCATTTTCAGTATAAGGAATTTCTAAGATTTAAGAATATTAAATTGCCCAGTTAAACACTCGTAATCGTGAGGATTCAGCTTATGTTCAATTATCAAAATTGTTGAATTATTGAGGTAAAATATTTCAATAATAATTGACGCATTCCTGTATTTTACTATTTAAAATAGTTCCCCTACTTCCCCAGGTTATATTCGGATCTTTATATAAGATATCATCAAGAGGCGCGGGTAAACCGAAAGGACTTTTTCCTAATTCCCTGCCATAAACAAACCAAATCGGATAAAAACCATCATGAGGATTTTTTCGATTGTATAGGCTCTCGACGGAAAGGGTTGATATGTTTTGAATATTGTCAAACCATCCTAATCTCTTAGCGAATCTTGTATATTGATCAATGTTCGACACGATATCTTGTTGATGATATTCGCTATAAATTCTACTTTGCACCTCAAAACCGTACCTTTTTTTGGAGGCTTCACTCCACTTTCTATTTAGATACCTCAATGTTTCACATTCTAAATTCTTCACCTCAAAACTATTTAGATCGCCTGACTTATCTGAATCGCCTTTACTTAGTAAAATCTCCCAAGTTTTATCATTTGCTTGTCCCCATTTTTTAGCCGCTAGTAATTGCTCCAAAGTTTGATTGGGAGAGGGAAGAGAGGAAGATAATCTTTGAGAATTCCGAATCGCTTGCCACTGAGGATATAAATTAATAGGAATCGCTAAAGATGAAGATTTATTCCCAGAAGCGTCTTTATCTGCTTCGACTAATATTCCGACTAATTCACCATTTTTATTAACAACCGCGCCGCCACTCATTCCAGGTTCCGTTTCTACATCCATCTTCAGCGTTGCCCCCTTTTTCCCTTTTAGTAGAGCATCAGGAGGTAATTTATCATTAAATTTACCCGGTTTAAGGGTGGAAGTAGATAGCCTTTCTGTAATCAGAGAGGAAGGAAGCGGATAGCCAGAAACGGTTAGATCATCGGTGGGTTGTAATTGCTGGCTATCTCCTATATTCGCCGTTCGATATTTGGCAGAACTTTGTATGGTAATCTCCGCTAGATCGTAATCGTCAATTTGCTTAATATTTTTCTCATTAATGATGTGGCTACCGATTATTTGCTGATTAGAAGGATTAAAAATTAAAACTTTATAGTTTCTCTTTTCTTGCACCACATGATATGCTGTTAGAATCGTGTAGAATTGTCCTTGCTGGCGAACGATTACCCCAGAACCCCCATCCTCTTTATAGTTTCCTTCTACATCAATTCTGACGGTAATCCCCTTTAATTGTGATTGATCCAACTGAGCGATCGCCACAGGAAAAGGTATCAATATCGAGACAATACCCAACCAAGCGAACCATCTTTTTATCATTGTCTTTCAGTCCTCGATCGCTCCACTTCTTCGATAAACTTCTTGACATGAATATAAACCTCTCGGTGAGTCTCTCCATAATAAAAACGAAACTCTCCCGTTAATTTTAAATCCGTCCGATAGCGAAGGGCTAACATCTTATCTAAAACTCTTTCCGCGTTTTCCCCTCGCTTTAATTTAACGATAAGTTCTCTTTCGGTATCGCAAGCTTTATCTTTGGGTTCCTTGACAAAACAAATGATCGGATAATTATCACTCGATTTTCCCGTCCGTAAAAAAGAACGACTCCAGGTTTTATCGTCATATCTTGCTTGAATAATCTCAGAAACTTCCTTGCACCGCTCTAGAGGCTTTTCCCCGGCAACTTCCTCCACCCAATAAATAAGTGGTACTAAATTCCCCGTTCCGTTCTGGATCATTGTCGTGGGAACTTTTTGCTTTGTGGAGGGATAGCTTTCTATTTGACAGGTAACTTTGGGTGATTCCGTTCGCCCTTGTTGTGGGGTGAAACCATTAGAAAGCATAACAACAAATGCCAAGGGGAAATAGCGCCAGAAAACATTCATCGCGGTTGTCGCAAGCGAGGAGTATATGCCGCGATTATATCATAATCGGTAAGGTGCGTTCCCCCTCGTCGCAGCAGGGAACGCACCCGACAAAATCGGCGTACTGCTAGGCAGCGCCTTCGACATCGCACTCAGGCAAAACTTCTGGCAACTGTGGACTGAAGCGAACACAGTATGATACAGTAATATCTTGAATAACATTAATCAAGAAAAAAATATGTCAAAAAGCGATGGATATCATTCCTTTGGCAAACGAATCAAAGAACTTCGGGAGTCTAAAGCTAAATTAGTGAGGAAGGTTGCGGCGGATTTAGATATGGATTAGTCTGTCTTAAGTAAATTAGAGAATGGACTTTTGTTTCTAAATATCACTTTACTTAAAAAAATTGCCAAATATTATCAAGTCTCACTCGATGAACTTAAAACCATTTTATGTGCTGACAAAATTATAAGTTAATATGCAACCTATACCCATGCTGATAGAGTCATCAATTTAGTTTGTGAAAGATTTGCGGAGTATCACACAGAATCTAACCATCAACACAAGGGAGAATCAGATGATCCAACTTGAATTATTTGAAACAAGTTACACAGATCAATACATTCAAGAAGGGTTTAATTTTTTGACACCCAAACTTGGGGATGTTACTTTCTTAAATGGTCTTAATGAACCTGTTCATCGTTGGTTTAGACTAACGCCAAGTTATGCTCCTGAATTAGTTAGATTTCTATGTGAATATTTAGAATGTTCATCAAAAACTGTATTGTGCGATCCCTTTTTAGGAAAAGGTACGACGATAATAGAAGCTAAGAAACTTGGACTATTTGCCCTAGGCATAGAGTTGAATCCATTACTAAAACTTGCATCTGAATATGCCTTGACTTGGGCAGTTGATATTGAACAATTAACTCAACATTTTCAATCTTTTGAAACTTATCTTCTTGATACTTTAGATGAAGCTAAGAATTTGTCTTTAGAAACTGCCGAGGAAAAATATCAATTAACTATCCCACCAATTCACAATGTATTTAGATGGTGGAGAAAAGAAGTTTTAAAAGAGTTACTTCTAATTCGTCGGGCTGTTTGGAAAATAGAGAATGAGAACTATAAACATCTTTATTGGTTAGCTTTGTGTTCTTCGGTTCTAGATTGCGCTAATATTCATCGAAATCACCCTACTATTAGTTTTGATGATAAACATAACCGTGAAATTAATGTTTGGAAAGACTTCCGTGACAACTTTGAAGCTATTATCACTGATCTAAAACATTTATCTACAAGAGACAAGTGGGGAACTATAAAAGTTTACCTAGGTGATAGTACCCAATTATCTAGTTTTGTCGAAGAAACAATAGATAGAGTGATTACTTCTCCTCCTTATCCTAATAGATTTAGTTATGTCCATACTACTCGTCCACAACTTTTCTTTATGGAAGTTTTCTCACAGGCTTCTGAATCTGCTGATCTAGATTGTGCCTCAATTGGTGGCACATGGGGTAAGGCTACGTCAATGCTTTATGAGATTGAAGTAGCCCCAAATGATCATATTTTTGATATACTTTTGCCGATGGTTAACCAGTTACGTCCACAAAATAACTTGATGTGTAACTACGCCATAAAATATTTTAATATGATGGATAACCATATAGCTCAACTTGCCAAAGTTACCAGTAAAAAGTTTAGAGGGGCATATATAGTTGGCAATTCTAGACTATCTGGCGTTGATATTTTTACTGATATATTATTGGGTAAAATTTTTGAAAAGAATGGTTTTGCTGTTGAGCAAATTCTTGTTTTGCGGAAACGTGGAGGTAAGAAGAAACTCTATGAAACAGCAATTTGTGTAAAAAAAGCTTAAGACTACATCATGTCAAAAATCTTGTCCATAATTTCTCGTATTAACTTATCTTCCTGTTTGAAGTAGCTGAGTAAATCAAACCCTGTCAGCAGTTTGACAAACTCAAAAGCATTGTCCCCCTCGTAGACTTTCCAATATTCTCTTAGACGCTTTACAGGACTGGTCAAAGAAGATGAGCAAAAAATAATCATGACTGGTTCTATTTTTTTATTGTTTAGTGCTAGAGCCATGTCTCGGTCAGCCTGTATGCGTTTTGAGTCACCAATTTGATAGCAAGAACGTACTTCAAAAGCCATCCCAATTGCTGTTTTATCCGTTTTTAACTGTTCAATACGTCTAGCATTCTCTAAAGATAATTTTGAGTAGCTGATTAATCCATCGGTAGAACGTTTCTGTGATTTGTTGTCAATATTTAGCATAAGACTATAAGATAAATCTTCCGAAGATATATTAAGTTTATCTGCTAATAGTGTCTGAAAAATTTCCTCATACATATCACCAAGTTTACGGTGAAGGCTAGTAATTAGGTTCCCTCCAATCCTTGCTGTAACGTATTTAGTATCATTAAGAAAAAAAGGAGCAAAAGCTGGATCATTACCAATCATATTAAGAAAACTACTCTTGTCAGTGACACCTTCAAAACGCTCAAAAGCATTATATTCGAGGACTTTTGATAAATGATAATTAATTATTTTTTTTAATTTTTGGTTGATCATAGTGTTGCCCAAATTTACATTAGTAACCAAGAATTATAACTATTCTTCAGATAGAGATTGGATCATCACGGGCAACTAATGCGCTTAGAACCCACATTCCACACCTTCACCCACCGACAAAGCCTGAGACCGTCGTACTCCGCTATCTAACACCAGTAGATCCTACTCCTATCGTTTGATCGTTTCCCAGTTAGTTTTTCCTTCCGCAGCCACGTCCACGGTATAGTTATCGGCGCTGGGGGTGTCTGAAAGTAATCGCCCAATCGCTTGATGGTCTTCTACCGATAAAATTTTCGTTTCCATCTCGATCACCCCCGCTTCCCTATTCCCTAATTCGCCTCTTAAATATCTAACCTTTGGTAGATGCTATTAAGATGATTTAGGTGCTGCTGGGGATCAAAGCAACTTTCGATCTCGTCGGGGGATAAAATGCCAGTAACTCGCTCATCTTGGCTGATAAAAGCTTGAAAATTGCCGTTATCGGTGTTCCAAGCGCGATGGGCGTTTTCTTGGACGATTTTATAGGCAGATTCCCGGCTAATTCCCTTACTCACTAAAGTTAAAAGAACTCTTTGACTGAAAATCACGCCACCGTAAACATTCATATTTCGCTTCATGTTTTCGGGATACACCAGCAGATTTTTAACTAAATCGGTGATTTCCTTGAGCATAAAGTGGGTCAAAATGCAAACATCCGGCAGCATTACCCGTTCTACGGAACTATGGGAAATATCTCTTTCGTGCCAGAGGGCGATATTTTCTAAGGCGGAAACGCTATGACTACGGATAATTCTCGCCATTCCCGTTAAGCGTTCTGAACGGATGGGATTACGTTTATGGGGCATAGCGGAGGAGCCTTTTTGTCCTTTGGAAAAGTATTCTTCCACTTCTAGGACATCGGTTCTTTGTAGGTTGCGAATCTCCACGGCAAAACGTTCGATCGAAGCTGCTAATAAGGCTAATTGTTGCACATAATCGGCGTGTCGATCGCGCGAGATAACTTGAGTGGAAGCGGTATCCGGTTCTAATCCTAACTTCTGACAGGTTAACGCCTCAATTTTCGGATCAATATTGGCATAGGTTCCCACTGCACCGGATATTTTACCGATGGCGATGTCTTGGCGCAAGCGAATTAAACGATCGCGTCCTCGCAGCACTTCCGCTAACCATCCCGCTAGTTTAAAGCCAAAGGTGATCGGTTCGGCGTGAATGCCGTGGGAACGTCCCACCATGACTGTATAACGGTGTTCTTGGGCGCGATAACGCAGGGCTTGGATAAAATCTTCTAATTGTTCTAAAATCAGGTTTAAACTGGCGACTAATTGTAAGGACAGGGCGGTATCTAATACATCAGAACTGGTTAAACCCAAATGAATATAACGTCCCGGCTCGCCCACATATTCGTTAACATTTGTTAAAAAGGCGATGACATCGTGGCGCACTTCTGCTTCTATTTCTAAAATGCGATCGGGATTAAAATTAGCTTTTGCCTTAATTTCTTCCACTGCATCCGCGGGAATATAGCCTAATTCTGCTTGCGCTTCACAGACGGCTATCTCTACCTCTAGCCATGTTTGATATTTATATCTATCCGTCCACAAATTCCCCATTGCAGGGAGAGTATAACGCTCGATCACTATTAATTCTTCCAAGACAACCGTTCAATTGTATCGGATCGGGGCAAGTCTGGGAATAGGCAAGGGGCAGCGGGGAATTTTGTTTTCCCCACTCCCTTTTTAGCGGTTAGGGACTTGAGCTTTGATAATGTACCTTTTGGGCGAACGCAGTTCGCCCCTACATTGTGGACAAAATCCGTTACTGTAGGGGCGCAAAGCTTGCGCCCTCCGATCGATTGGGATATTATTCCCACGCAAGTCCCTTAGTAATTCGGTAGTAGCGGTGAGGCTCTTCTAGGTTGTGTGTGATAAGTTTAACTTACATAGGATTGATCGATCTCTGAGAGGGGGACAAGCGAGCTAGAAGGTAGATAGGGCAAGCGATATAGCTCTTTGTCCTTTGATGTAATCCTTCAACCGATAGCGGCTAATTTGCATTAGCTCTTCTATATTTTTTTGGAACATTTGATGTAGCTGTAGC
>NZ_JAPZSR010000320.1:0-9367 GCF_027531875.1 Microcystis sp. LE19-84.1B
CTGGTCAAACTAATCCTATTGAAAGATTAAATAATACCTTTCGACAAAGGATTTCTCGGCTGGAGAGAGAGAGTCTATCTTTCTCTAAAAAAATGGAGAATCACGTTGGGGAACCCTTTGGTATTTTATCCATGACTACAACGCACAGCAAAGCAAAGGATTAAGCCGCCATCACTACTACCGAATCACCACCGGGACTTTATCCACGGGAGTTCCGTCCATCTCAAATAAAACGGGCGCAAAAGCTCAGTCGCTCTTCATGTTATTTTCCGAGAAAATGGGATTAATTCAGATCATTAAAACTCCCGGACTAGAGGCTGTCCATCTTGCAACTCTCCGACAATCACCAAGTCAGCCAGTCCCACGAATAAGCCATTGTTTAAGACTCCTGGAATGTTATTAATGGTTTTTTCCAGTTCTGCCAAATCATGAAGGGAATCAAATTTGACATCAAGGACGAAATTTCCCTGATCGGTGATGATTGGCCCATCTTTTTTCACGGCTGTTCGCAGTTCTGACTTTCCGCCTAATTTTTCTAGGTGGAGCATGACGGGTTTCATGGCTTTGGGAATGATTTCCACTGGCAATAAAAAATTCGTTCCCAGTTTTTCCACTAGCTTGCTGCTATCGACGACGACGATGAAGTAGTCGGCGAAGCTATCCACTAATTTTTCTTGGGTATGGGCAGCCCCACCGCCTTTAATCAGGTTTTTCTGAGGATCTACCTCATCGGCTCCATCAATGGCTAGATCGATATGATCGACGGCATTTAAAGTGGTTAGGGGGATGCCGCATTCTCTGGCTAGGTTTTCCGATTGAAAGGAGGTGGGAATGCCGACAATATTTTTGATTTCGCCGTTTTTGAGTCGTTCCCCCAAATGTTGAATAGCAAATACAGTGGTCGATCCTGTTCCTAGTCCGACAATGGTATCAGATTGAACGCGCTCGGCTGCCATTTTGCCAACGGCTTGTTTGATGCTGACGATTACTTCACTGTTAGTCATGGTCAATTAAATCCTTATGGATCGTAGTTTACGCGGTTTCTAGGACTATTTTGGCGGTTTTACTGCATCTTTTAAAGGATTTCCCTGTTCAAAGTCCGTAATACTAGCAATAGTGGTGTTAGCAATGGCGGAAATGGCCTCTTCTGTAAAGAACCCTTGATGAGAAGTAATTAAAACGTTGGGGAAAGATTGTAGTAGTTGAATATAGTCGTCTTGAATGATTGTGCCAGATAAATCCCGAAAGAAAAGGCTATCTTCCTGTTCGTAAACATCCAAGCCTAAAGAACCAATCTGACCCGATTTAATGCCATCAATCACCGCTTTGGTATCAATCAGTTTACCCCGACTGGTGTTAATTAGGGTGACACTAGGTTTCATTTGGGCAATGGTATCAGCATTAATTAAATAATGGTTTTCGGGTGTGAGAGGACAGTGTAGGGAAATAATATCGGCATTTCCTAATAATTCAGGCAAATCAACGTAACTAGCGTCTCCAATAGCTTCAAACTTAGGATTAGGATATAAATCATAACCCAACAGATGACAGCCAAAGCCGTGCATAATTTCGCCAAGGATAATACCAATTTTCCCTGTTCCGATAATGCCAACAGTACGACCATGAAGATCGAATCCCATCAAGCCATTGAGAGAAAAGTTATCATCCCGAATGCGGTTATAGGCTCGATGTAGTTTGCGGTTGAGGACTTGAATCATCGCAACGACAAATTCAGCCACAGAATAGGGAGAATAAACCGTCACTCGTACCACCTTGATGCCTAATTCGGCTGCTTTGGCTATATCGACGTTATTAAATCCTGTACAGCGTAGGGCAATGAGCCGCGTCCCTTGTTTGGCTAAAATTTCTAACGTTTCGCTATTCACATTGTCGTTAACGAAAACACAGATAGCTGGAAATCCATCGGCAAGGGAGACGGTTTTGGGTTCAAGTCGGCTTTCAAAATAGACCAATTCATGGTTCGCCTTCGCCTCAGTATTGGCTTGATCGAGGAATATGCGATCATAGGGTTCGGTACTAAATACAGCAACTTTCATGGCATTCTCACAGTTAAGTTGTTAGGTTTATGGATCTTCTCGACAGCAACTATGGGGGATTATTTTTAAATACCTCGAAAATCTGGTTTAAAGGGGCAAGATTAGCACCTCTCAGGAAGTCTTGCCCCTCAGCCTTTTAAAATGGCCATTTCCATTCGCGAATTTCTTGCTTATCGATCCCCTCTGCATAAGCATAATTGGAATGTTCGATAATCTGATTTTTCAGCCATTCTCGCAAATGACCGCCAACGATTTGTAATTTAGGAATACGATCGATCGCATCGATGGCCAAGCTAAAACGATCAATTTGATTACGCATCGCTAATTCTAAGGGGGTGTTGATATTACCGTGTTCTTTATAGCCCCGTACATGGATGCGTTCTTGATTGATACGACGGTAGGTTAACTTATGAATGAGGAAAGGATAACCGTGGAAGTTAATGATAACTGGTTTATCTGGGGTAAACAGGCTGTTAAAATCGGTGTCCGATAAACCATGAGGATGTTCTTCGGCCGGCATTAACTTGAATAAATCCACAACATTGATGAAGCGTATCTTAAGATCGGGAAAATGCTCGCGTAAAATGGCTGTGGCTGCTAAGGCTTCCATTGTCGGGACATCACCCGCCGCCGCAAATACCAAATCGGGTTCACTTCCACCATCATTACTCGCCCATTTCCAGATGCCAATACCTTTGCTACAGTGAACCACAGCAGCGTCTTTGTCTAAAAACTGTAAGTGTAGTTGTTTATCAGCAACAATGACATTGACATAGTTTTTACTGCGTAAACAATGATCACTTACTGACAATAAACAATTGACATCTGGGGGTAAATAAATCCGAGTGACTTCAGGGCTTTTATTGGTTACAACATCTAAAAAGCCAGGATCTTGGTGGGTAAAACCATTATGATCTTGTCGCCATACCGTAGAGGTAATTAAGAGATTCAATGAGGGAATGGGAGCGCGCCATGAGATTTCATTACATTTTTCAATCCACTTACAATGTTGATTGACCATAGAATCAATGACATGAACAAAAGACTCATAGGTAGAAAAAAAGCTATGTCGTCCCGTTAATAAATATCCCTCCATCCAGCCTTCTAGGGTATGTTCACTGAGCATTTCCATCACCCGACCATTGGGAGAGAGTTCTCCTCCATCTACATCTTCAGGGAGATAATTAGCTAACCATGTTTTTTTGCTAACTTCATAGATAGCATTTAACTTATTAGAAGTATTTTCATCGGGACCAAAAACTCGGAAATTGCTCATATTATTTCTCATCACGTCCCGCAGAAACACTCCCAACGGACGGGTATTTTCGGCTTCAAATTGCCCCGGTTTAGGAACTTCCAGACAATAATTGCGGAAATCAGGCATTTCTAGGTCTTTGCGAAGGAGTCCTCCATTAGCATAAGGATTAGCACTCATGCGGCGCACACCTTTGGGCGCAAGTTCTTTGAGGTCGGGAATTAATTTACCTGTTCTATCAAACAATTCTTCGGGTTTATAACTTCTCATCCAAGCTTCAAACAGACTTAAATGCTCTGAATTGGTTTTCACATCCGCCATTGGTACTTGATGCGCTCGCCAGAAGCCCTCAATTTTATGTCCGTCAATCTCAGCCGGTGCTGTCCAGCCTTTGGGAGAACGGAGGACAATCATAGGAAAGCGGCAGAATTTGGCTTCGCCACTGCCACGGGTCTCGGCTTGAATTCGACGAATTTCCTCAATACAATGATCTAAAGTTGCCGCCATCGCTTGGTGCATACTGGGCAAATCAGAACCTTCCACGAAATAGGGCTGATAGCCATAACCCAAGAAGAGATTTTCTAAGTCTGAATGACTGATGCGAGAAAGGAGGGTAGGGTTGTTAATCTTGTAACCGTTGAGGTGCAAGATGGGCAGTACCGCTCCGTCGGTGATGGGATTGAGAAACTTGTTGGAGTGCCAGGAAGTAGCCAGCGGACCGGTTTCTGATTCCCCGTCTCCCACCACTGCAAAGGTAATTAAATCAGGATTATCAAACACAGCACCATAGGCGTGAGAAATACAATATCCCAATTCTCCCCCTTCATTAATAGAACCGGGGGTTTCGGGGGTGCAGTGACTGCCTATCCCACCGGGAAAAGAGAATTGTTTAAAGAATTTCTTCAACCCCTGTTCATCTTCACTTTTATCGGGATACACCTCAGAATAGGTTCCCTCAAGGTAACAAGGGGCAAGAACCCCCGGCGCACCGTGACCCGGACCATTAAGATAGATGGCATTGAGATCGTACTTTTTAATTACCCGATTACAATGAGCATAGATAAAGCCTTGGCCTGCACTTGATCCCCAGTGACCTAAGACCCGATTTTTGATGTGTTCGGGTTTAAGCGGCTCTTTGAGTAGGGGATTATCGCGTAAATAGAGCATTCCCAACATCAGATAGTGAGCAGCCCGCAACCAAGCATCGATTTTGCTGACTTCATCATCATTTAAGGGGGTTCCTTGAATTGTAGAGCGAGCAACACCAAAACAGCTAATGCTGTCAGTGGTAGATTCGGGATGACTTACCATGCTTTCTTCCTCTGAGTAAATATCAACTGTCTGTACCTTTACACATAAACTTTGTCTAAAGTTTAAGAAAAAGTTTGATATTGGTTAAGATTTAGTCCCCCTTTTTTCCCCTTTTTTAGGCTATGATGGCAAGTCTTATTCGATAAGCTGTTCGTAGTTTAAGGGTAAGCCTCTTGCCTGTTGCATGAGTGCCTCTCCTCTATAAGTAGCCTACACTCAACGGATTTAGTATTAATTTGGTAGGCTCTCTTGGAGTTATGGTGCTCAGCAAATCTTCTCAAAGAAAGGTAGTAGGCTGTATGCCCCTACCAATTACACTACGCGCAGGTGGGGACGCAACCTGGTCAGTGAGTTTATCAAACTGTTTGCGTCCATAATGTAACATGATGAATATTTTTCACCCAATGTTCAAAAGAGCCATTTGATAAGACTACGTTTACCCTTCTGAGTATGAATTTTATCTACAATCACCCCTCAATCGAGCATTGTTTAAAACAACAATTAATTCATATTTTTCCAGAAAAAAAGCATAAATTAACTTTCTATCGTTGCTCAAAAACTGATAGTATTCTCTATCGTTCACCTCTGTTTTATTATTTTACTCCCGCTCAATGTCAAGCTATATTTAACCATTTAATCGCCCTTTTTCCACAAATTCAGCTTAGGGAAGGATGGCTAGAACTGTTATTAGATCAGCAATTTTTGTACTTTTGGTTACTGAAACTAAACGATTTAATCGATAAATTTTTGTCCGATCAGCTTCCTTTCCATCCCAGAGGAGAATTTTTCTTTTTATTTCAATACACTCACGCTCGCTATTCTGGTTTGTTACAACTGCTCAATCGGGAAAAAATTAGTTTAACAGAGCCAGAACTATTATCGTGGTTTATCAGGAGCTTAAGAGCTTGACACACCTTCCAGATAAGTCTTTCCTGTGTTTTTCCAGATCCAAATTGAATTAATCCCTTGCCGGATAGGGTTTCCAGCTAAGTGGAACATCGATTGGCATAACAAACTCAGATAAACCGGAAAAAAAGGCGACTTTCATCAGATAAGGGACTTGCGCTTTGATAATGTACCTTTTGGGCGAACGCAGTTCGCCCCTACATTGTGGACAAAATCCGTTACTGTAGGGGCGCAAAGCTTGCGCCCTCCGATCGATTGGGATATTATTCCCGCGCAAGTCCCTAAGCTCCCAAAATCCTCTTATTGATCGAGGGACACTAGCAGATTAGAAGGCTTGGCGCGATCGCCTTGCAATGTGATTCCTCGATGGTTGGCGGCTAAATGGCGCAGGATTTTGTAAACCGTTTCCAGTTGGTCGGCAGCCCCCGCTTTTTCTGCCAGCGTGGTCAATGGCATCGGTTCAGATGCGAGCTTCAGCACGGCCAGAAGCTGTCGCTGTAAATTCAGCACCGATGCGGCGGCTTTTTTCCCGGCTTCCACCCCTGGTTGGTGGTAAGCGTTAACGTTAACCAGAGAAGCGTATAACCCTACTGCCCTTTCATAGAGAGCGATTAACGCGCCCACGGTGCGGGGATTAACCCGGGGAATAGTTACGGTAATCGAGTCCCGATGATTTTCATAAAGTGCCTCTCGTGTTCCCTGCAAAAAGCCGGAGAGAAAATCCCCGGTCGTCGCTTCTGGCTCAACTTCGATGGATGTTCCCTTCCGGTCTTCCAGTACCTCAATAAAAGTAGCAAAAAAGTTAGGTACGCCTTCTCGAAGCTGTTGCACATAGGCGTGTTGGTCGGTAGATCCTTTGTTGCCATAAACCGCGATACCCTGATAAACCGTCTTACCGTCCAAATCTTTTTCCTTACCCAGAGATTCCATCACCAACTGTTGCAGGTAACGGGAGAACAGCAACAGACTGTCTTTGTAGGGTAGCATCACCATATCTTTCTCGCCTTTGCCATGGCCAGCGTGATACCAAGCAAGAGCTAATAGGGCGGCAGGATTGCGCTTGGTGTCAGGCACACGAGTTGCCTCGTCCATTTCCTTGGCACCGGCTAAAAGGGAGCGGATGTCAATACCCAGTAGGGACGCTGACAACAGGCCAACCGCAGACATCTCCGAGGTACGTCCCCCCACCCAATCGAACATGGGAAACTCGGCTAACCAGCCTTCCATGCGTTCTAATTCGTCCATTTTGCTGCCGGTCACGGTGATGGCAACAGCGTGGGAGGGAAAATCTAGGCCCTGTTGCTCGTAAACGTGTTTTACTTCCAGCATTCCGTTACGGGTTTCCGGCGTGCCGCCAGATTTGCTGGTAATGATGATCAGGGTACTTTTGAGGCGATCCTTGAGTCGGTTCAGTAGGCGATCGATGCCCGCCGGATCGGTGTTATCGATGAAGTGAATGGCCATCGGCGCAAAATCGGGGGCCAGAGCTTCGGCGACAAATTCTGGTCCCAAGGCAGAGCCACCAATGCCAATGGAGAGAATATCGGTGAATTTAGGAGCTTCTGGGGGATGGATTGAGCCGTCGTGAACCTTTTGGGCAAAGGTTTCAATTTGTTCGAGGGTATCGACAATTTCCCTCTTTAAATTAGCTGGGGCGAGGTCAGGATTTCGCAACCAGTAATGACCGACCATCCGGTTTTCGTCAGGATTGGCGATTGCGCCTCCTTCCAGTGCTGACATATCCTGAAACGCCTTCTCAAACTTAGGCTTGAGCATCTCAACTAAGGCCTCATCAAACCCCATCCGGCTGATGTCCAGATACAATCCCAGACCTTCGTGATAGTAAAGCCAGTCTTCGTAACGTTGCCAGAGTTCCTTGGTATTCATATAAACCTCGTTAATTAGTAGCAAGGGTACAATTGCAGATTCAGAGAATAAAGTCGGTTGACAAGAAATTAGATTGGCGTTCTTTGAGGATTTGAGTGATCAAAGATTTGTTTAAGTCAGTTTCCTTCGCCGCAACCAGCGTCCTGATTGAGAACGAGCGCAAAGCATCGCTCACCGACAATGTACCTTCCGCCGAATCCTTCCTACCGGTGAAAGGGAAAGTATCAGGTCCCCTTTGACACTGACTGTTGATGTTAACTCGACAGACTTGATTGACTAAGGGATCGATCAGCGCAGCGATCGCCTCGGTATCTTGACCGAAAATGCTGACCTGTTGACCATAATTGGAATTGACGATGTAGTTGATGGGAGTTTCCAAATCGTCATAGGGCATCACGGGAATCACCGGACCAAACTGCTCTTCATGGTACAAGCGCATTTGATCCGTAACCGGATAGACTACGGCTGGATAGAAAAACGTTTCCCTGATCGTTCCCCCTCCAGCGTTGACCACTTCTGCGCCGAATTTTTTAGCATCTTCCAGCAATTCCGTTAGGTATTGAGGCTTACCCGGTTCTGCCAGAGGTGTTAGCGTCACTCCCTCATCCCAGGGCATCCCAAATTTGAGGTTATTCACCGCCAACCTGAATTGTTCGATAAACGCTTCAGCAATCTGGCGCTGTACAAACAGGATCTTCAATGCCGTACACCGTTGCCCGTTGTAGGAAAGCGTTCCTAAGATACATTCCCTAACCGTCAAATTGAGGTCAGCATCGGGCAGGATAATGGCGGGATTTTTTGCCTCTAATCCGTAAATGGTGCGGAGGCGGTTAAGTTTGGGGTGTTGCTTTTCTAAGCTATTGGCTGCCCGACTCGAACCGATGAAGGCCAACACATCGACCAAACCAGATGCCATCAGGGGCGGAGTGACGGTGCGTCCAGAACCATAGATGATATTGACTACGCCGGGGGGAAACGCTTTCTGAAAAGCCGACTGCAAGGGATAGAGGGGTAGGGTGCCGGGTCGGGGCGTTTTGACCACTACGGTATTCCCCATAATTAGAGCGGGAATCAGTAGGGTGAAGGTTTCGTTCAAGGGATAGTTAGACGGTCCCATACACAACACCACACCCAAGGGCGCTCGCCGAATTTGTCCAATGACTCCCTCGACGATTTCAAACCGGGAAGAGACGCGATCGAGATTTTTTAGGGCATCGATGGTATCGCGGATATAGTCCAGGGTGCGGTCGAATTCCTTCTGCGAATCGGCGTAGGATTTGCCAATCTCCCACATCAGGATGTTTACGACTTCATCTCGCTGTTCTTGCATCCGATAGGTAAAGTCTTGCAAATGCTCAATTCGTTGGGCAACAGACAGGGTTGGCCACACCCCGCGACCCCGATTGTAGGCAGTAACAGCGGCGTTTAGGGCCGCCAAGGATTCCTGCTCGGAAAGTAAGGGGAAATGCCCGATTTTAGCGGCTACCAATCCTTGATCGGTCTGGATGTGAATGGGAGAAATCACCTCTTCCACCTCGCCATCCCAGTGACGCAGTTCTCCGTTGATCAGATACTCCCGTTGATTGATGGGAGTCTTAATGCGGAAGGCTTCTGGAATCTGGTCAGCAGTGGGAAACATGGATTCAACAGTATGGGATGGGGTGATAATGGGGGCATTCATGACGGCTAGAACTCAAATTATTGGAATCCGATAATCTCTCAATCACGTTGATCAGGATAAGCGTGGATCATCGGAAATTTTGGGTCTGAAACCCCGCCGTAGAACGGCGGCTTTACGTTAGAATTAAAAGGCCAGTCTCGAAAACCAAGTGGACGGCGCAGCACCTGGAAAACTCGGCTTAGGGGGTTCCGACCAGAAAAGCTTGGCCGGGTAAAAAGTCGCGCGCAACAAGTACAAGAAGCTATAGGCGGTCAACGTACCGTGGGACAC
>NZ_JAPZSR010000462.1:0-12307 GCF_027531875.1 Microcystis sp. LE19-84.1B
ATTTTGGCCGCAGGGCTTGCGGTGTCAGTCTGTAGAGCGACCATAAGACCAGAACAGAGTAAATCTGTTAAGGCAGGTGCGGAACCCCGCAAGGGAAAGAAGCAGAAACCCAAATCGTGAGGTTTGGGAATCACCGTCCGTGTACGGCGGTGAGGATGTCAACCTCGGCAAGATTAGACGAGGTAAAAAGCCCGTTTCTAATTGGGGGATAATTTTTGTAAACGATTGTATCCTATTAACTATCGTTATTATTTAGAGCGTCATGGGAAAAGTCATCGGCATCGACTTAGGGACAACCAACAGTTGTGTTGCGGTACTCGAAGGAGGTCAGCCGATTATAGTTCCCAACTCGGAAGGGGGAAGGACAACTCCTAGTATCGTGGGATTCGGCAAAGGCCAGCGCCTAGTGGGACAACTGGCCAAACGTCAAGCGGTCACTAATGCCGAAAATACCGTCTATAGCATCAAACGCTTTATCGGTAGGCGTTGGCAAGACACCGAGGTAGAAAGGGGACGAGTTGCCTATCATTGCCAACGCGGTCGCGATGATACCGTCAATATCAAAATTCGCGATCGGGAATTTACCCCCCAAGAAATCTCGGCCATGATCCTGCAAAAATTAAAGGCCGATGCTGAGGCCTATCTGGGAGAACCGATTAACGAGGCCGTGATTACAGTTCCCGCCTATTTTACCGATGCCCAACGTCAGGCCACTAAAGACGCGGGGATAATCGCAGGACTAGAAGTATTAAGAATTATTAACGAACCCACCGCCGCCGCCCTAGCCTACGGTTTAGATAAACAAAACGAAGATCAACATATCCTCGTTTTTGACCTAGGGGGAGGAACCTTCGACGTTTCCATCCTGCAACTGGGGAAGGGAGTCTTTGAAGTGAAAGCCACCGCCGGCAATAACCATCTTGGGGGGGACGATTTTGATAACCTCTTAGTGCGGTGGCTGGTGGAGAACTTTCAAAGCCAAGAAAACATCGATCTGTCCAGCGATCGCATGGCGATCCAAAGACTGCGAGAAGCCGCCGAAAAAGCCAAAATCGAGCTTTCTAGCCTGATTACCACCTCGATCAATCTCCCCTTTATCGCCGCCGACGAAACCGGTCCTAAACACCTAGAATTAGAACTAACTCGCGCTAAATTCGAGGAATTAACCAGAGAATTAGTGGAAAAAACCCTCGAACCCGTACAACAGTCCCTCAAAGATAGCGAACTGCAGCCTAGCGATATCAATCGTGTCATTCTCGTCGGCGGTTCCACCAGAATCCCCGCCGTACAGCGATTAATCTCCCGTTTCTTTTCTGCAGGCCAGATCGATCGCTCTGTTAACCCCGATGAGGCCGTTGCTTTGGGGGCAGCGATTCAAGCGGGAGTTTTAGGTGGAGAAGTAGAAGATATCCTCCTCCTCGATGTCACCCCCCTTTCCCTCGGCATTGAAACCCTCGGCGAAGTTTTTACCAAAATTATCGATCGCAATACCACTATCCCCACCAGTAAATCTCAGGTTTTCTCCACCGCTGCCGATGGTCAAACTTCGGTGGAAATTCATGTTCTGCAAGGGGAAAGGGCCATGGCCCGGGATAATAAAACCCTCGGTAAATTTCTCCTGACGGGAATTCCTCCCGCCCCTAGGGGTATGCCACAAATCGAAGTGGCCTTCGAGATCGATGTTAACGGCATCTTGAAAGTGGCCGCCAGCGACCAAGGCACCGGCAAAGAACAAAGCATTTTAATTAGTCATACTGGAGGGCTGAAACCGAACGAAATTGAAAAAATGCGCCTAGAAGCCGAAAAATACGCCGAATTTGATCGCGGTCGTCTGCAAATGATCGATATTCGCCAGCAATGCGATAGTCTTTTCTATAGCTACGAAGTCACCATCAGGGAAAACAGCGAGTTAGTTGCCCCCGATATCCGGCAACTGGCCGACCAGAAGCGCCAACAGTTGGAAATCGCCCTGCGCGACCCTTCCATATCCCCCGAAAAGCTAAAAACCACCCTGGAAGAATTTCGTCAGATTGTCCTCGAAATCGGTACCCGCATCTACACGGGTAAACAAGAGGAAACCCAACCCCTCAACGGTACTGGTTTTCAATCGATCGATGTCACCGAAAAACTGACCCGACCCACCCGCATCCGGACCACTCCCCCCAATATCTTCGCCGACGGGCCAACCTTCTCCCACACTAGAACCAGAACCTATAGTAATCTGGAAACTAAAGCCAGCAAATCGGGCAGTGATGATCACCCCTACGATGGCGAAGAAATGAGTGCCAGTGACTACGAGGCCGTAGATTAAAAAGTGATCAGTGATCAGTAATCAGATGTGAGTTTTCAGCTTTTTTATCCCCTTCTCCCCACACCCCACACCCCACTCCCCCACTTCCTTACCCAAAAAATAGTAGGGATAACCCAACTAAACTATTATGTATAGTTTGTTAAAGTAACAACTAGACTTAAACTTTATTTATAAATTGCCAGCAGAACCATAGCCCCCTATGCCCACTGATTACTACGAAATTCTAGGTGTCTCGCGAGATGCGGGCAAAGAAGACATCAAACGCGCCTATCGTCGTCTCGCCCGAAAATACCATCCCGATGTTAACAAAGAACCAGGAGCCGAGGAACACTTCAAAGAAATTAACCGCGCCTACGAAATTCTCTCGGAACCGGAAACCCGCAATCGTTATGACCGCTTTGGTGAGGCCGGGGTTTCTGGAGGTGCTGCCGGTTTTGATCCCGACAATATGGGCGGTTTCGCCGATATATTTGAGACAATCTTTAGTGGTTTTGGGGGCATGGGCGGCCAAGCAACGGCCCGCCGACGCACAGGCCCTACCCGGGGCGAGGATCTACGTCTCGATTTTCGACTAAAATTCCGCGAGGCGGTCTTTGGCGGCGAAAAGGAAATCCGCATCCGTCATCTGGAAACCTGTCAAACCTGTAAAGGCAGTGGGGCCAGACCTGGGACCAGTTCTCGTACTTGTACCACTTGCAATGGTGCTGGCCAGGTACGTCGCGCCACCCGTACTCCCTTCGGTACTTTTGCTCAGGTTTCGGTCTGTCCCACCTGTGACGGCGCTGGCGAAGTGATCGAGGAAAAATGCGATGTTTGCGGCGGTTCCGGACGTAAACAGGAAACCAAAAAACTGAAAATTACCATTCCTGCGGGGGTTGACAACGGCATGAAATTGCGCGTTGCCCGGGAAGGAGACGCAGGACTTAAAGGCGGGCCGCCGGGGGATTTATTCGTTTATCTAACCGTGGAAACAGATACAGAATTTCAACGGGAAGGCAATGATATTAAATCGAATATCTCGATTAGTTATATCCAAGCGATTTTAGGATGTACTATTAAAGTTAATACGGTAGATGGCCAAGAAGACCTGACTATCCCTGCCGGTACTCAACCGAACACCGTACTGATTTTAGAAAATAAGGGGGTTCCTAAATTAGGCAATCCCGTCAGTCGCGGTGATCATCGCATTACCGTTAAAATCTCGATTCCTACCCGTGTCACCGGAGAAGAACGGGATTTACTGGAAAAAATAGCGAAAGTTCGCGGGGAAACCGTGGGGAAAGGCGGCATCGAGGGATTTTTAGGTAATATCTTCCATAAATAACTATGACTTTAGACCTGCGCGGCACTCCCTGCCCAATTAATTTTGTCCGGACAAAATTGCAATTAGAGAAAATGACCGCCGGGGAACGGTTGGAAGTCTGGTTAGATGCCGGGGAACCGATCGAACAGGTTCCCACTAGCCTGACAGTGGAGGGTTATCAGATAGAATCGATCGAGGACCGAGATAGCTTTTTTGTTCTCAAAGTCTATCGCCCCGATTCCTAAATGGTAGATGCACAATTAACCGATTTATACGGTACAGTGGTGGCCGTACAGGCGAATTTCTATCAGGTACGCTTGGATTCTGCCGTTATGGGCGAGAATCTTCTCTGTACCCGTCGCGCTCGCTTGCAAAAAATTGGTCAATCGGTGATGGTTGGTGATCGGGTGCGTGTGGAGGAAGCCAATTTTGATGATCGGCAGGGTGCGATCGCAGAAGTCCTCCCCCGCAGTACCGAGATCGATCGGCCGGCCGTTGCTAATATCGAGCAGATTTTGCTAGTTTTTGCCCTTGCTGAACCCGTCCTCGATCCTTGGCTGATCAGTCGTTTTTTGGTGAAAGCCGAGTCCACAGGCTTAGAAATTGCCGTCTGTGTCAATAAAATTGATCTGGGGGAACCCGAACAAATAGATTTCTGGGGCGATCGCCTAGCTGCTTGGGGATACCGGCCTTTTTTTGTCAGTGTCGAGAAAAATCGGGGATTTGAGGCTTTATTGGCACAATTAAACCATAAAATCACTCTCTTGGCCGGTCCTTCGGGGGTGGGAAAATCGAGTTTAATTAATTGCCTAATTCCTGAGATTAACCAACGGGTGGGGGATGTGTCGGGAAAACTGCAAAAAGGTCGTCACACTACCCGTCATGTGCAGTTATTTGCTTTACCAAATCGGGGTTTATTGGCCGATAGTCCGGGTTTTAACCAACCGGATATTAAGTGTTTACCGGAACAATTAACTTTTTATTTTCCGGAAGTGAGACAGCGTTTAGCTTTAGGAAATTGTCAATTTAATGATTGTACTCACCGTCGGGAACCTAACTGTGTGGTGAGGGGAGATTGGGAACGTTACCAACATTATTTAGAGTTTTTAGAAGAAGCGATCGCACGAGAACAGTCATTACAGAAAACTAGCACAAAAGAGTCAAGTTTAAAGTTAAAAATTAAGGAAGCAGGTCAAGAAACCTACGAACCCAAGTTAGCTAATAAAAAATATCGTCGTCCTTCCCGTCGCGGCAAAAATCAAGATCAGGAACGCTACGAAAATAAAACTCTCCAAGATATTTATAATGACGATTCTGAATAGAATGGGTTAAGTTGGGTTTACGGCAGTTATCTTAATGGTGAGATAGCAAGTTTTCCTTTTAGTATTCCCCACAATTACCCTAAAAATTCTATTCACACCTAAATTTTGACTTTTAACTGAGGCTGAGGTCGATTTTTTAAGCATTATTGACCTTCTCACCTCTAAGAGCCGAAAATAAACAGAGACGACCCAAACCCAAGATTGCTGGTGAGAAGGTTTCTTGACTGGGGGACTCTAGATTGCAACCAGCAAATTCTTGCTGTATTTCTGTTAGAAAATAGGGCCAAATGGTTAAGAAAAAATTACCGCTAAAAATTATTTGATCGATGTCTTCAAGACTTTTTTGCTGTTTTTCTAACAAATCATTAACTTTTTGTCTTAAATTATCTAGATATGGTATAACCACTTTCTTATTTAAATCGCTGCGACTGACCGTCCAAGTATGACCGGCTAGAGAGGAGGTAAATTCGCTTTCTTCTTGCAGGATTAATTTAGTTAATCTAGCGGCTGCCAGTAAAGATTTTTTTAAGGGATTAGTATCGGTGAGATCGGAGCGGGAAAGAGGCAAAAAAGAACGCCAGAGAGGATAAATTAACTGAGAGAGTATGGCTCGTTCATAGGTGTTTTCCCCGTAGTTAAAATGGCTCAGAGCGATCGCTTGACGGGATAAAGAGCGAGTTTGCGGCGGGACTTCCAGCAGTGCTAAAGTGGTAGTCTCTCGTTTACCTTCGATCACCAGTAGGGTTTGGGTTTGGGGTTGGTGACTAGTGGGAATATAGGCCAGAGCAGTAGCGATCGCTGTTTCCAGACTAGAGAGGCGATCGGGGGGTATTAGTTGCGCGCTGAGAAGGGCTTTTTTCAGGTCATCCGTGGAGGTTTCCCCATCGTCGGTGATAATGATAGCTTCTAATCGCTCTAAGGCTTCCCAGAGCCAAGAATCGGTGCTAAAATCCCGATGAGATAGCCAACTAATTAGATATTCGTCCACCTGGGAGCAGGGTAAGCGATCGCTTGTTCCCGTTGCCAGACTCCAAGAAAGAGGATAAAAATCGATTAATCCTTGGCTTTCCCGAAAAAAGACGATTTTCACCCCTGGTGGTTGTACCTCCATTCCCAGGGACCAACGGGCAACTTCAGGGATTCGATCAGGCAATAATAAAGGAGAAAGCATCACTCTGGCCGATTCTAAATGTTGACGAGTGGCGATAATTGTCTCGGAAGTAACTTCTTGCGGGTTAACTAGAGACGAAATCACCCCAGAAAGAATCCGATCGATCTCGGTCAGTAGAGAGGAAAAATCCTGTTTATCGGTCACTAGATAAATAAAAATACCCACAACTGTCTATTGTAGAATCACCCACTTAAAACGAACAAAATTTAAATATTAAACTATGGAAGAAAAACGCTATCCTGCGGAAAAATCAGCAGAGATTCAAAAATTATTGGATACAGCCACCTTATTGGTCGGTTTACCCCCTAAAACCATCGATCAAGTTACTTCTCATGCTGTCACCCGCATTCATCCTGCTAATCGGGCGATTTTATTAGAAAATGATTGGGGTGGTTCGGTTTACTTTATTCTGGATGGTTGGGTGAAAATTCGTACTTACGATAGTTCGGGTAAAGAAGTCACCTTAAATATCGTCGGTAAAGGGGAAATAGTCGGAGAAATGGCCGCTTTAGACGAATCTACCCGCTCCAGCGATGCTATCACCTTAACCACGGCCACAATTAGCAGTATTCCCGCCCAAGATTTTGTTAATCTGCTCAAATCGGAACCTTTAGCGGGAATTCGTCTTTCTCAGTTAATGGCCAAGCGTTTGCGTCAACTTAACCGGCGTTTACGTTTGCGCGAGGCCGATAGTCTCTCCAGAGTCGCCGATACTTTACTCTTTTTAGCCGAAGGTCAAGGAGAAAAAAGCGGCCAGGGTGTGATAATTCCTAATTTACCTCACCGAGAATTGAGTAGTATTAGTGGACTGGCCCGGGAAACTGTGACCCGCTCCTTGACCAAATTGCAGAAAAAAGGCCTGATTCAACGACAGCAGGAATCTCTCTGTATTCCCGATCTGGCCGCTTTAGAAAAAGCGATCACCTAAATTCAGTGATCAGTGATCAGTGATCAGTGATCAGTGATCAGTTATCGGTTATCATACTAAATCCGGTTATTAAAGACTGATTATCTATTCTTCCGACCCCCCCGATGTCGGGGGAGCAGGGGGGGTTGCCTATTGCATGAGTGCCTATCTTCACTAGGAAATTTATTTTGCACGACTACTTATGACTGAAAAATTAACCGGTTTTGGAGTGGTGCTGGTGACAACGGCCAGCGAAACGGAAGCGGAAAACTTAGCGATCGCCTTAGTTAACGATCGCCTAGCCGCTTGTGTCAGTATTTACCCGATGCGTTCCATTTATAGTTGGCAGGGACAGATTGAAAAAGAGTCGGAATGGCAATTAGCGATTAAAACCGATTTAAAGCAGTTTGAGCAGTTATCGGCGAAGATACAGGAACTTCATACCTATGCCGTCCCAGAAATCATCGCTTTACCGATTGTGGCGGGTTCACAGACCTATTTAGACTGGTTAGCCTCCCATACAGGTGGGGTGTCAGAATAGACCAATCGGCAACTTGAGCGAAAAAAATCTATATAATTCTTAATAAACTATCTCAGGAAGCGCAAAAAGTTTTAATCTAGATGCTGATTAAATTTTTAAACATCTGGTTTTAAGACCGATCGCCTCCACGATTGGAGAACTCAGCACATCGTCAAGGGAGATAGTTAAAATCCAATGAGTCTTAAGGCAAGCGGTGGCAGCTCCTTAGCGCGTCCCCAACTCTATCAAACCGTCCCAGTATCTGCCATTACCCAAGCAGAACAACAAGACCGCTTTCTCGATAAACCCGAACTCAACGAACTGATCGCCTACTTCCAATCGGGGAGCAAGCGTTTAGATATTGCCCAAACGCTCACCCGGAACTCCGATCTGATCGTCTCGCGGGCAGCTAACCGGATTTTTACCGGTGGTTCACCCATGGCCTACCTAGAAAAACCCCCCGTGGAAGAATTGGCCCGGGTGGGTGCGGGTAAAGTTATCAACGTCCAGGAAGGGATGAAATTAGGAACCGTTACCTACGCTGAAAGCGGGTCTGGTGGCGGTAGTGGCATCCTCGGTGGCTTAAAGGGGATTTTCGCCTCTAGCGGCCCGATTCCCCCCGGATTCCGACCGATTAACGTCTCTCGTTACGGTCCGAGCAATATGCAGAAGTCCCTCCGGGATTTATCCTGGTTCCTGCGTTATATTACCTATGCGATCGTGGCTGGTGATACCAGTATCCTGATCGTTAATACCCGCGGTTTAAGGGAAGTTCTCGAAAATGCCTGTTCTATTGATGCCACCATCGTGGCCCTACAGGAAATGCGGGCCGCTTCGATCGAGTATTTCCAAAGAGACAAGGATGCGGTCACTTTAATCAGTGACTATTTCAATATCCTACTAGGGGAATTAAAAGCCCCCACCCCCTCTAATAAACTGCGTCAGCGTCCCAGTAGTGACCAACAGGGTTTAAGTCTTCCCCAAAGCTACTACAATGGTGCCGAAAAACGACAAAAGTTTGTCATGAAAACCGGTTTATCGGAGTCGGAAAAATCTTCGATTATTAAGGCAGCCTACAGACAAATTTTTGAACGGGACATCACCCGCGCCTATAGTCAGTCCATTTCTGACCTGGAATCGAAGGTGAAAAACGGCGACATCTCGATGAAAGAATTTGTCCGTCGTCTCGGTAAATCGCCTCTCTATCGTAAACAGTTCTTTGAACCTTTTATCAATAGTCGCGCTCTAGAATTGGCTTTCCGTCATTTCCTCGGTCGCGGTCCTTCCTCCCGGGAAGAAGTGCAGAAATACTTCTCGATCGTCTCTAGCGGCGGTTTAGCGGCGTTAATCGATGCTTTAGTCGATTCTCAGGAGTATTCCGACTATTTCGGCGAAGAAACCGTTCCCTATCTCCGGGGTTTGGGTGCAGAAGCACAGGAATGTCGTAACTGGGGGATGCAGATCGACCTGTTTAACTACAGCGCACCTTTCCGCAAAGTTCCCCAATTTATCACCACTTTTGCTAAATACGATCGCCCCTTACCGGATCAGCACGTTTACGGTTCCGGAAATGACCCCTTAGAAATCCAATTTGGGGCAATTTTCCCGAAAGAAACCCGCGAACCTAGTTCTAGTCCCGCTCCCTTCGGTAAAGATAGCAAACGTATCCTCATCCACCGTGGACCGGCGACTAATAACCAAAATAGCAACCCCGGCGCCCGAGGTGAATTCCCCGGTACTTTGGGACCGAAAGTTTTCCGTCTCAATAACGAGTTACCCGGTTCTAGCAATGGGGTAAGCGTTAAATTTGGCGAAAGTTCCACCCAAAGAGTGATTTTAGCGGCTTATCGTCAGGTTTTCGGTCGAATGCCCTACGAAGGTCAGCGTTTATCCGTGGCCGAGATTAAGTTAGAAAATGGCGATATTACTCTACGCGAGTTTATCAAAACCCTAGCTAAATCCGAGACTTTCCGGAAAATCTACTGGACTCCTCTCTATGTGGTGAAAGCGATCGAATATATTCACCGTCGTCTGCTCGGTCGTCCTACCTACGGTCGTCAGGAAATGAATCAATACTTCGATATCTGCTCGAAAAAAGGCTTCTATGCTTTAATCGATGCTCTGATCGATAGTCCTGAATATACAGAAGCTTTTGGCGAAGATACGGTTCCCTACGAGCGCTATCTAACTCCCCAAGGGATGCAGTTACGGATGGTGCGTTTGGGTAATCTCCGCGAAGATATCGGCCAAAGAGTTGATAAAGAGGAAACCCCCCGCTTTATTGAATTGGGTACACCTTCGATCTCGATTCGCACTGAACCCGATATTCAATCTCGTGTCGGTCAAGGTGTCACGGTTCAACGGGAACAAACTAAGGTCTTTAAACTGTTAACTAATCTCGATAAAGTTGCCGTACAAAATACTGTTCGCGCTGCCTATCGTCAGATTTTTGAACGGGATCTCGAACCCTATATCATCAATGCCGAATTTACCGCTTTAGAGAGTAAATTAAGCAATGCTGAGATCACGGTGAAAGAGTTTATTGAGGGTTTAGGTGGTTCGGATCTTTACCTGAAAGAATTCTATGCTCCCTATCCGAATACGAAAGTAATTGAATTGGGAACCAAGCACTTCTTAGGTCGCGCTCCCTTGAATCAAAAAGAAATCCAGAAATATAACCAAATTCTGGCAACTCAGGGATTAAAGGCCTTTATTGGTGCCATGGTTAATAGCATGGAATACCTACAATTATTTGGTGAAGATACGGTTCCCTATCGTCGTTTCCCGACTCTACCGGCCGCTAATTTCCCCAATACGGAACGCTTATACAATAAGCTGACTAAACAGGATAGTGAACTGGTTGTTCCTAGTTTTAAACCAGTAGTTAAGGTTGGTGGTTAGTTAGTCCTTGAAGTTAGTTAATTTAGCTCGTGTTCAACACGAGCTTTTTTCGGGACAAATTACTGGCCAAAATTTATTAAGTAGGGAGGCACAATTATTTGTAGGATGGGTTAGCGGTAGCGTAACATGAGCAGGTGTTGGGTTTCATGCTTCAACCCAACCTACGTTCATCTTATATTTAATTCCACCCACCCACTTATCGTCAATCAAGGGGATAACAATGAGCCAAATTAAAGTTAAAAACTTCGGTCCAATTAAGGCGGGTTTACTAGAAAATGATGGTTTTATCGACGTTCGGAAAGTAACGATTTTTATCGGTAATCAAGGAACTGGAAAAAGTAGCATTGCTAAATTAATATCAACATTAAGCTGGTTGGAAAAAGCTCTATATCGTGGAGATTTAGAGGAAAAATATGTGACTAAATATAATCGTTTTGTTAAATCTTTTTGTCAATACCAAAATTTAACCAATTACTTTTTACCCGAAACCCAAATTGAATACAATGGAGATGTTTATCGAATTAGTTTTGAAAATGCTAAATTATCGATCGAGCGTACTGATAATCCAAAGTATCGAGTACCAAAAATTATGTATGTACCAGCAGAGCGAAACTTTTTGAGTGCAGTAAGATGGCCAGAAAAACTCAAAGGACTGCCAGAATCATTATATACTTTCTGGGAAGAATTGGATCGCTCACAACAGGAATTATCTGGCAGTTTGACTTTGCCAGTAGGTGAGGTTAAATTGGAATTTGATAAACTCAATAGACTGGCAAAGATTGTGGGTAGTGATTATCAACTAAATCTATCAGAAGCTTCCAGTGGTTTTCAGTCTTTTGTTCCTTTATTTCTCGTTTCTCGAAATATTGCTTTATCGATTAATCGAACTCAAGAAAATTCCCGCAATGAACTCAGTGGAGAGGAGCAAAAAAGATTAAAAATGGAAATCGAGAAAATTCTCTCTAATGATAATCTTTCCGATGACCTAAAAAGGGCAGCACTAGAAGTGTTATCTTCTAAATACCGCAATGAGTGTTTTGTAAATATTGTGGAAGAAATCGAGCAGAATCTATTTCCCCAATCTCAGAGAAAGATTTTATATAAATTATTTGAATTTGCTAATTTAACCCAGGGAAATAAACTAATTTTGACTACTCATAGTCCTTATATTATCAACGATCTAACCCTAGCTATCAAAGCGGATAAAGTTATCAAAAAAATCCTATCATCAGCGATTTCTAACGCCGATTATCTCCAAGAAAAGCTCAACCAAATTGTCCCAAAAGCCTCTTGTATAGCGGCAGAAGATGCTATTGTATATGAATTAACAGAGCAAGGAGAAATCCGAGAACTTGCTACATATAATGGTTTACCTTCTGATGAAAATTATCTCAATCTTTCCCTGGGAGAGACAAATCAGCTTTTTGATGATTTACTAGAAATCGAAGAACAGTTATGAAGATAAATTTCTTTGATAAAAAATGTCAGAGTCAAACCCATCGGCATGAATTTGGAATTTGTGATCCGCCATTTCCCCCAGAAACTCCCGCTTATTTAGATACAGAAAATCCCAGTGATTGGATTGCTATTGTGGAAAAATCTCAAGAAATTGAAGTGACATTTACCGCTATTGATAAATGTATTGAAATTAGAAAAGTCGATGGTAGTGGTATGGATAAACGCTGTGATGGAATGCTGACCTATGCTAATTGTTTGATTTTTGTAGAATTAAAAGGCTCTTCGTTACTCTTTATGCTAAATCAACAGACAAGATGCCAAGATAACATACTTCTAACCCAAAAATTACGAAAGTTTCTAAAGCCATAGGCTCTCCGTTTTATTAGTTTAAGTTTATTGTTGATTCCCTCGACC
>NZ_JAPZSR010000220.1:0-17828 GCF_027531875.1 Microcystis sp. LE19-84.1B
GCCAAGCTTTTCTGGTCGGAACCCCCTAAGCCGAGTTTTCCAGGTGCTGCGCCGTCCACTTGGTTTTCGAGACTGGCCTTTTAATTCTAACGTAAAGCCAACCTAGAACGGCGGGGTTTCAGACCCAAAATTTCCGATGAAACGCTTCGATCGCTTTTTCTAGAGTTGGATAAATACGTTCGGTCGAGATCGTCTCGGATAGGTCTCCTTTTTTTAATTGCTGATATAAATCTTGCTTCACTCTTGCCATGGCGAAAGTAATACCACGGCCGATTAATTCTCGATGTAATTCTTTCAACATATCGACTGCCGTAATATCGATATCTAGAATCGCTTCGGCGTTGAGAACGAACCACTCGACGGGAACTTTCTCCGCTTCGATCGCCGCTATTGCCCGTTTCCGAAAATTCTCCGCATTGGCGAAACAGAGGGGCGCGTCGTAACGGTAGAGAACCAAACCGGGGATCGTCGTCGCACCCTGCCAATCCTCGATATCGTGCAGACCGGCGAGATTCGGCACTTCCCCCAAAACCGCATCGTGTGGTCGCATCAGTCGCGTGAACAGATCGACCACCGATAACCCCACAGCAACGCCTACCCCGACGAGGATATCGGTGGACAGGACACCGAACATAGTCACGAGTGCCAATCGGAACTCACTGGTTTTGAAACGACGCAGACGCTTGAACTCCGAGATCTCGATCAGACGGAGCGCGGCGTAAATCACGATCGCCCCCAGGGCCGCTTTCGGAAACTGGGAAAGCAGCGGGCGTAAGAACAAAAGTACCAAAATTACGATCAAAAAAGCCACGAGGGAAAACAGTTGCGATCGACTGCCCAGAGAATCGCCGATCGCTGTGCGACTGCCGCTACTGCTGACGGGAAAGCCTTGCATTATCCCGTTGCCAATATTCACCGCTCCCAGCGCAAGTAATTCCTGATTGCCATTGATGCGATAGTCGTTTTTCGCCCCGAACGCGCGCGCGGTCAAGACGTTATCGGAATAGCCGACGAGGGCGATACCGATGGCCGAGGAGAGTAAATAGACGAACTGCTGGGGAGAAAAACCCCTCGGTACTTTCAAACTCGGTAAACCGGCGGGAATTTCCCCGATCACGGCGATGCCGCGCTCGTTCAGCTGGAACAAATATACTGCCGATGTCGCCAGTAGAACCGCGAGTAAAGGACCGGGGGCATTGGGAAAGCGACGTTGTACCAATAGCAGAAAAATTAAAACACCGGCGGCGAGAATCAGAGTTGGTGGGTGAATCTCGGATAAATGTTCGGAAAATTCCCCGATCTGTCCGAAAAGCGATTCGGCTTTTAGTGACATCCCGCTAATTTTTCCCAACTGACCGACGATCATGATCACCGCTACCCCGGCCATGTAGCCGACGAGGATCGGTTTGGAGAGGAGATCGGCGAGAAATCCCAACTGGGCGAAGGCTCCCAAGCAACAGACGATCCCCACGAGTAAGGCCAATAGACTACACAGACTGGCGTAGTTGCTACTATCCCCGGCGACGAGCGGCATGATAGCGGCGGCGGTCATTACTGCCGTCGTCGATTCCGGCCCGACGGAGAGTTGTGGCGAGGAACCGAGCAGCGCATAGATGAGCAGCGGCGGTAGGATCGCCCATAATCCGGCGATCGGTTGTACTCTGGCCAGTTCCGCGTAGGCCAGACATTGGGGAACGAGATAGGCCGCCACGGTGATCCCCGCGATGACATCTCCCTGCAACCAAGCCGAGCGATAGGAGCGCAGACGCTTTAACCCGGGTAGGGAAAACCGCTCCCTAGAAAAATTTAATCGAGTCGCCATCCTCACTCTTCTCCTGTCATCGAAGTTCGGCGTTGTGGGAATATTGGTGGCAAGAAAGCGTTTAAATATCCGTGAGTGGGAATGTCTTTTTTGCGGGACTTTCCATTCAAAAGCTACCTCGACCTTTAGCCCTGACGGAAAACTTTCCTGTCGGCCAGTGATCGCCTTTTTGATCGCCTCTCCAGAGGGTTATCAATAAGAGCGATCGCTATTTACAGGCCATTACCGCGATCGTGTAGGCGTTATTATTCGCTCCGTTAATATTAAAATTAATCTGATAGGGCTGTCTACCCGTGGGTGATTGGAAGGGTAAAGAATAGGTTTCGCCCCGTTTCATTTCGACATTTTTCTGGAAGGCGCTATTGACTGAATTATCGGCATATTTGAGATTGATCGTCACTCCGTATTTGCCATCGTTTTCGGGAACCATTACCCCCTTAAAAGAGGCAAATTTCACCCCCGAGGGAACGGCGAAATCGGTGTTAAAGTTCTTCTTTCCTATGGCATCGATCTGTTTGCGGATCTGGGTCTGATTAGTGGCTACTTCCTTGAGGTACTGACAGTTTTTCGGAAGTTCGGTAGCCTTATCTTTAGTAGCGGCAACAACCCCGATCGAGGTTAGTCCGAGGATTAAAACGACCGAGAGAAGGCTGAAAGTTTTTGTCAACATGATAGTTCTTCCCGTTGAGTTTTTCTAAAATTGGCTCTTCGGGGACGATTAAAGATAATTAAGCCTTAATTGTCCCGCCTTGACTTTTTCCGTGACCAAAGTTCTCACTAATTCCTGGACTTCCCCCATATAAACATACTAGCTATGGCTAAAAGTCTTACAGAGCCTGAGTTAAAGCAATACAATACCAATGGACTATTGGACACAAAATCCTGAAGTTCTTACGCAGACAGGGTTTGAGGCAAAAATTTTCCAATTTGACCCTTCGACCATTATAGCTTGTTTCGAGGCAGAAAACCAGTAAAAACATGGCTACAGAGGGAATCGCTGACTCTAGAGATTAATGACACTATCTGTTACCATCAGGTTAGCGATCACTATACAGCCAACTCTACGGAATCGCTCTACTCCAGATACAGTCAACGGTACAGCCATTTTCAAGCGGAAAATGTACCCAGTGGTGGCTTGTCAACTTTTTCTGATAAGCCCCAGGCAGTAAGGGTTTTGTTAATTTTTTAGTATTTCTGTATGGGGTAAGTCCAGTAATTCTAATTCTTGGCGCGGGACTTGGTCATGATCGCTCGCAGTGGAGCGAGTTCTCCTGTTTCTTCTGGGGTTAATTTTTGTGCGTCAACCCGTGAGATTTTCAAGGAATTGCTCCTCGTTTTTACTCTCCGAACCAAACACAAACCCCGCTCACATACCCAAGAAAGCTAGGATTCAATATTTACCTAAAATATCAGTTTGAAGGAACCCTCGGTTTTACCTCGGATACCTTTTCAAAACAGGATTTAGTCTTAGATGCGATCGCTGCGCTCGCTCCTTCCCAGGGCTTGACATAAATCCCGCAGTAATGTTATAATAAGGGACTGGCTTAAGCCAAAGACAGCAGGTGCGAAACAGCTTAAACACCCTGCCGAGGTCAAAGCGAGAAAACAGCAGCCAAAAAGACTAAAGAGAGATATTTTCTGTCTTGGTCGTGCCTGAACTGAATTCTCTCCACTCAACCCCGGCGCTACAAGGGGTTGTTTTTGCGCCTCTGGAACCGATCCCCCGCATACAGGAGGTGAACAAGGGATGGGGAGAAGCAGAGAAAGCAAGGGAGTAATTCTAGAGGAATTAAAAACCTCCCTTAGCGAAGCTCAATTAACGATGGTCATCGACTATCAAGGTTTAACCGTCGCCGAAATCAGCAATCTACGCCGCAAATTGCGCCCCACGGGAACGATTTGTAAAGTCACCAAAAATACTTTGATGGGCTTGGCGATCGCTGAAGATAGTGGCTGGGAACCGATGAAAAGCCTTTTATCGGGAACATCCGCCTTTCTGCTCGTAAAAGAGGATATCGGTGGAGCTTTCAAGGCCTATCAAGAGTTCAAAAAAGAAAGCAAAAAAACCGAATTGCGCGGCGGTGTCCTCAAAGAAGGGACCAAAGGTCAACTGTTAACAGAAGATCAGATCAAAGCGATCGCTGATTTACCGTCGAAAGAACAGTTAATCGCTCAGGCCGCTGGAGCAATCAACGCCATTGCCACCAAACTGGCCCGCAGCATCAACGAAGTTCCCGCATCTTTGGCCCGTGCCGTCGATGCCGTGGCCCGTCAAGAAGAAAAAGAAGCGGCTTGACACCGCGCCAATCAATCACTTACAAACAATTAGGAGTCTAACCCATGTCTGCTGTAGCTGAAATCTTAGAAAAACTCAAAACCCTTACCCTCTTAGAAGCTGCGGAATTAGTCAAAGGTATCGAAGAAACCTTTGGAGTTAGCGCCGCCGCTCCAACTGGTGGCATAATTATGGCTGCTCCCGGGGCTGCTCCTGCGGCTGCTGCTGAAGCTGTGGAAGAACAAACCGAATTTAACGTCGTTCTCGAAGAAGTTCCCGCCGACAAGAAAATTGCTATCCTTAAGGTAGTACGCGAATTGACTGGTTTAGGACTCAAAGAAGCGAAAGACCTAGTAGAAGCCGCTCCCAAAGCGGTTAAAGAAGGCACTAACAAAGATGATGCCGCCGCCATCAAGAAAAAACTGGAAGATGCTGGGGCAAAAGTTAGCGTTAAATAGATTGCCACTGATTCTGGGGATGTAGATTACATCCCCAGACAAGCCGAAAAGCTCATTTCCTGATACTATAGGATTGTTATAGCAGTCTTGTAGGATGTCCAACCATGGAAAGCGTCGCTTACATTTTAGTTTTAACTATGGCTTTGTCGGTAATTTTCTTCGCCATCGCCTTCCGGGAACCTCCCCGGATTCAAAAGTAAATTTCTTCACTCCGTTTAACTTAATAATTTTCTTCCCTGAGCCGCCCGCTTGTCAAAAGCAGGTTAGCGGCTCTGGTTTTCGTATTTAAAGGCTTAAATTAAAGGTTCCCCTCGCCGAGCGCCTCCTATGCAGTGTCCTAATTGTCAGCATACCGATAGTCGCGTTTTAGAGTCCCGTTCCTCCGAAAACGGTCAGAGCATTCGTCGTCGTCGTGAATGCTTACAGTGTAAATATCGCTTCACCACCTACGAGCGCATCGAATTCGTGCCGATCACGGTGATTAAAAAAGATGGGAAACGGGAGTCTTTTGATCGCTGCAAACTGCTGCGGGGGATCGTCCGCGCTTGCGAAAAAACCGGCATTCCTCACTCAAGATTAGAGGCGATCGTCAATGATATCGAATCCCGTTTGCAGCAAGACTCAAAACGGGAAGTAACAAGTCAGGAGATCGGTCAATTAGTCCTGGAATACCTCCGGCAAGAATCGGAAGTGGCCTATGTGCGCTTTGCTTCGGTTTACGGCAATTTTCAGGGAATTAGAGACTTTATCGCCGCTTTAGCTCTGCTGCAATCCTCCGAAATCGAACGCGCCTATCCTTCTTGGTCTCCAGTGGGAGAAGCCAGCGTGATCACCTCGTCTTAAATAGTTCCCGATTCAGTTATAATGAGGATCCCTTGTGCTATTTAAAGCCCAAGCTCTGGTTAGATTCTTAAAAGTCATTCTTAAGGCGGATTGCCTGCAAGAAAGCCGGATGCGACAGTTCATCCCCTAGGCCCTACCTAGAAACTAAATTAGGAGGCATCTCCTTGATTTAGAAACTGTACATCACATAGGAGGAAAAACCTACGGAAATTCCGAGGCCCAAACAACGTACATGACCACCCAAAAAACCGCAAACAAAAACATAGGCTTTACCCATGAAGATTTTGCCGCCCTTCTAGACAAATACGATTATCATTTCAGTCCGGGAGATGTTGTCGCCGGGACTGTTTTCAGTATGGAACCCCGGGGAGCGCTCATCGATATCGGTGCTAAAACCGCCGCTTTTATCCCCGTGCAGGAGATGTCGATCAACCGCGTCGATAATCCCGAAGAAGTTTTACAACCCAACGAAACCAGGGAATTTTTCATTCTTACCGACGAGAATGAAGATGGACAGCTAACCCTGTCGATCCGTCGCATTGAATATATGCGCGCTTGGGAACGGGTGCGTCAATTGCAAAAAGAAGATGCTACCGTGCGCTCGAATGTTTTCGCCACTAACCGTGGTGGAGCATTAGTCAGAATTGAAGGTCTCCGTGGCTTTATCCCCGGTTCTCACATTAGCACCAGAGAAGCGAAAGAGGATTTAGTCGGTCAGGAATTGCCCTTAAAGTTTTTAGAAGTGGATGAGGATCGCAACCGTCTGGTTTTAAGTCATCGTCGCGCTTTAGTGGAACGCAAGATGAACGGTTTAGCCGTGGGACAGGTGGTAATCGGTTCCGTGCGCGGAATCAAGCCCTACGGTGCTTTCATCGATATTGGTGGAGTCAGTGGTTTACTGCATATTTCCGAAATCTCTCACGATCACATTGACACCCCCCACACGGTTTTTAATGTCAATGATGAGTTGAAAGTGATGATTATCGATCTCGATGCCGAAAGAGGTCGCATTTCCCTCTCAACTAAACAATTAGAACCAGAACCGGGAGATATGCTCAAAAATCGCCCGTTAGTGTTTGAAAAAGCGGAAGAAATGGCGATTAAATACCGAGAAAAACGTCTAGCGGAAGCGGAAGGCCGGACTGTCTCGGAAGTAGTCGCAGAAATCGAAGTTCCTCCCGCCCTGGAAGAGGAAGATTTAGTTCTCGCCGCTGCCGAGGAGTAGGTCAGTTATCAGTTATCAGTTATCAGTTATCAGTCATCAGATTTGAGTTTTAAGTGTACAGTATTAAATAGAAGTTTCCTACTGTCTTTTCACTGATTACTGATTACTGTTTACTGATCACTGAAATGTCGTTTAATTTCAATCTTCAGACACTGCCGATAAATCCTGTAATTCCAGTTATCTCCTCACTAATATTGGCATCGAGGAAACGATCCAAATCATCAAAAGTGGTTCCGTAGGTAATGGTGCTATCGTCGTATCCTTTCAGACTGACGGTATTTTGCTCAAAAGCTTGGTGGAGATAGGGTAAACCGATGAGATGACTGTAGGTAGTGGCTCCGATGGCTAAATCCCTACCTATTTCTTTAGTGGCCGACTCTAAACGAAAAGCGGCGTTGACCGTATCACCGATCGCCGTATAATCTGGATGTTCACCGCTGCCAGTATTGCCGACCATGGCATAACCGGTATTCACTCCCGCACCGATGCGTAATTTAAAGGGTAAGGGATATTCTTCGCTTAAGGCGCAGGTCATCTTGTATATTTGCGTAATTGCTTGGAAAATTTGCAAGATATCGTCTTGATTGACTTCCTGTTGGCCGTGAAACCAGATGGCCATGATCGCATCACCAATATATTTATCTACCCAACTGCCGGAACTGCGGATAATACTCCCGGCATGGCGAAACCAATTGCCAATCAGAGAAGAAAGCACTTTTTCGTCTAATTGCTGGGTTAAAGCCGTAAAATTTCGTATATCCACCACTATCACCGATGTTAAGCGACGTTCATGGACGGTGGAGGTGGGGGGATCCAATTCTAAATTGTGCGGTTGCTTGCCTATATTAGTGGGAGTAGGACGATAGAACTGCACTTCGGTTTTGCCAAAGGTGATCCGATCTTTGTCATGGATAGTCACGGGAATAGCTACCCTTCTGCCATTGACAAAAGTTCCATTGCGACTACCGAGATCGATCAGATAAAAATCTCCTGTTTCCGTGGATTGTAAAATAGCGTGATTGCGAGAGATACACTGATCTTTAATCACGATAGCGTTATCTTTGCTCCGTCCGATTGTCCAGTAAGGTCTCCCCACGAGAGGGAAAAAACGCTGTCCCTTCTCGGTATGGAGTAGTAAATAAGGATTTTGTCCTAGTATATCCACGGTTACATAAGCGGCAATATTATAGATGGAGGTGACTACACATTATATCGCGAGATTCCGCACATTTTCATCTATCTAAGTGAATAGGTGGAAACGGGAATTAGCTAGGAAAACCCTTAGGCCAGAGAAGCGGTAATCCAAAATAAACCATCGACTAAAATTGTACTCAATACGGCTCCGCTAAATGCCCACCAATGACACACTCGTTTTTGCAAAGGATAGATACCGATCGCTAGGAGCAGGTTGAGCAGTACGATCGCCCAACTGATGCCCCAGGGGGTCTGAATTTGGGCCAAAGCGTTATGAAATATCGGCGATACTAGGTTGGGGTCTAGTTCCACGGTCATTAATTGTCGCCAGTAGGGAATTAGTCCCGTTAGATAGAAATATAAGTCGGTGATGGCTGTTCCTAACAAAGAACCCAGATAGAAAAGATTGCCCACTTTGCCGCGACCTTTGCATAATCCCCAGAGAACAAAGGGCAGCCCGATCGCTTCCATGGGAATATGGAGCAAGGGTTCCCAGCGCCACCAACCCCAGTACAGAGAACCGGCTAACCAACTCCAACTAAAGCCCAAAAGTAAATCTCCCCAAAGACTGATTTTTGCTTGTTTGAGCAGCCAAATCCCTAACCCCACCCAGAAAATGGTTAAACCTAGGCTAATTTCGGGATAGTAGCGCACTAGGGGCGCTTGTATGAACACGGGGACTGATACCAGAAATGCTGCTGTCCAAAAGACGGATTGACATTTTTCCCAGTTAGGGACTAGGGGTTTCAGGCGATCGGGATTGCTGGGGACTAGGGTAGAGTTGAGCAAAGGATTTCAGAATTGTTACAAAACTTTACTTATATTAAGATACATCATTCTCTCTCTACTATATCCCCCCTAGGGGGATTTGGGGAAATTAAAAAATTGTTTTTGGCAATGCCCTATCCTGTTAGAATCGAAACGACAGCAGCGATCGAGGAGTGCAAAAAATATGGCAGCGGGCGATGAAGAAAATCCGAGAATGCCCCTAGATAAAGTTATTTTTGTCATTGCTTGCGTCTATCTAGGTTGGGTGGTGGCATGGCTAATCAGTCAAAAAAATGCCCCTGTCTCTCAAAATGGCACGATTTCCCCAGAAGATCAAAAGTTTATCGCCTATCTGCAATCATCTCTGACTATTATCGATCGCCAAGGTGCAACTTCATCCCCCGATCCTGATCCTTCTCCTAAAAATAACCCTTCTCCGGTAGCCACGGTTCCACCACCACCACCCGCTAATTTACCGGTTAATAATAGTCCTAGGGTAATAGAAAGAATTTACGTTCCCGTTTATCCCCAACCCCCTAAAACCACTGCCAAAATTGCCCCGGTTACACCCCCAAATCCCGACATTTCCGCGCCACCATTACCGGCTGCCCCCCAAGTGAATCGGCCGTTGGCAGCGGTTATTCCCACTAATAATCAGGTGAAAAATACCCTGGTGGGGGTGATGGATTTAGGCGATCGATCTTCAGCTTTATTTGATAATAAGGGGATAACGACGCGTATTTCTCCGGGGGAATTTATCAACGGTTGGACTTTAGTGGAAGTTGGTAGTCAACAGGTTATTTTGTCTCGCAACGGACAAACGAAAGTCTTAGAAGTGGGACAATCTTTTTAGGGTGAACTACCCGCTGGGCGAGATTGTCGGGGCTTCTGAACTCACGGGGGAATGCCTGAAGATAGACTTACGCCCACCTTACGGATTTGGTATGATAGAGACAATTATAGCAATTTCTATAGTTGTGAGGTACAGAGTCTTAGGTTTTGAGGAGTCAGGAGTTAAGATTTTGGTGTACCTCATGAGATTGGGAAACGCTATAGAACAGATTTGAGAACTAGGAAAAAATCTATCAATCTCCATCAATAAAACACCTTATTGACAAACATTTTGTTAACGAAGCCAATAAACTGTAGCGATAATAATACTCAGAATTACCACAGTCCAGCGCAGATAACTAGGAGAGATAATTCTGGCTAGTTTTCCCCCCAATAAACCCCCAATTAAAGAGCCAATTGCTACCACTATCGCCGCCGACCAATCTACCTGATTAGAAAAGAGAAAAAACCAAGATGCCGCTACATTAACCACCAAAGAAAGCAACTGTTTTAAAGCATTTAATCTCGTGAGATTATCCTTGATAAATAAGCCCAAAATTGCCAACTCAATCACCCCTAAACCCGCCCCAAAATAACCACCATAAATTGAAGCGAGAGCGATGGGTAAAACCGCCAAAATTTCTGGGATATGACCATTTTCGTCCCCCTGTCGCCGCTGCAACCAAGAGCGTAAAGTATCTTGAAAAGCCAATAAAGCCGCCGCTAAAAGAATCAGAAAAGGAATCAGGCGCTCAAATACTTTATCACTAGTATTTAACAGCAAAATACCACCGATAATGCCGCCAATAACTGCCGATGGTAGTAATAACCTAATCCGTTTTTGTTGCCCGTGCAGGTCTTTTTTTTGGGCGAGAGTTGCCCCCAGATAACCGGGGCATAAAGCGACGGTATTAGTCACATTTGCCATCACTGGTGGGATACCCACCGCCATCAGCGTCGGAAAAGTAATCAGACTACCGCCACCGGCAAGAGCATTAATTAAGCCGGCAGCCACGGCAGAGATTGCCAAGAAGCCATACTGAATAGGCGTGAGCATTTAGGTGTTAGGGATAGTAATTAGGGCTAAATCAATTTTTTCCTCGTCAACTTGCTTAATTTCGGCTTTAATTCCCGGTCCAAAATATCTTTCGATTTTTTCCTGTTTTGCCAGCCACTTTTCTAGGGGTAAAAGGGGCGATTCAAATTCTAGGGTGAGACAATAGGCGGAATCAACAGCAGTTTCACGAATTGCCACTAAAGTCGGTCTTTCCTCGTCCGTGGGGCTTAATCCCAGCTTTTCTAGGGCTTCATCCAGATGCACTTCCTGTCCGTAGCGATAGCGGGTGACATCGTTGCGAAGTTTGGTTTGGGTGACAGTGGCCTGTTGTTGGCGCAATTGCAATATTTCGGGGCTAGTGGGTTGACTGAAGGGTATAGGTTTGATTTCTGAAGCTTTTAGGGCTAAACCTCCCAATAATAACGGTAATCCGTAGAAAAACCCCGCTAAATTTACCGTGGCGTTACCTTGGGCATAACCGATGATCCCGATAACCGTTAAAATACTGCCTAAAATTAAGCCAAAGTATGATAGTCTAATTTTTCTGAGCATGAAATAATTTTTTTCTTGAGTACGCTAATCCTTTAGAGATTATACAACTCAAGAGAATCTTTTTTGCAGGGGGGCAGTGGGGAGATTTTTCCGTTATCAGTCATCAGTCATCAGTCATCAGTGAAAAGAAAACGACGAACTTGACACTTAATAAGTAAGTAATCTCAATTAACTGTTAGATAGTGGGACAGGCTTCTGGTTTTTTGTATTTTATCTTTAATTGTAACCAGCTACTTAGTTGATGATAGGTGGTGCGTTAGGACGGATTGTTACCTTCAAGTCGCAACAGGAATTTTTGCCGTCTAACGCACCCTACGTTTTACTTAGTTGATGATAGGTGGTGCGTTAGGACGGATTGTTACCTTCAAGTCAAAACAGGAATTTTTGCCGTCTAACGCACCCTACGTTTTACTATTGCCTATGTACTCGCAATTTTTCAATTAATTGAGATAATTTCTCGTCAGAAGCGGCAGTAATAAAGTCTAATTTAAACTTTTGTCCCTGACTGAGATATTCTGCATAACTAGACAGAAGAAAAGGACGAAACTTTTCATTATCAGCAATATAAACTTCAAAAAAAGCCACCAATAAAGCCCCCGTATAATCCTCGATTAAATTTTGATTAGGCAAAGTGATATCGACCACAGATTCCAGGGTTTTCTGCATTCCTGCATCCAATTCCGTAAAATTTACATGAGCTTGTCCCTCGACCATGGCCAGATATTTATCTGGCGTTTTTAACCAAGTAAAAGGAATGGCCTGTTCAAAAATCGGATTAGCTGCCGGGTCATAACTTCCAGAACCCAGGAGGACAGGAATCGAGATTTTACTTAAACCTTTTTCCCCAAAAATACTGCGGTTAACGGGATTAGCTGCAAAGACGGCCGTGACTCGTTCATCGCGAAAATTATAGACCTGTCTAGGCAATTCTAGGGCGCGACATTCCAGTAAAATTGCGATATTAATCCCGGAATAAGGACGGTTACAATCTTTAGCAAGATTATCAAAATCGATGGACGCACCGGCAACAGCAATGGCAGTATAACCTCCGAAGGAATGACCAGCTACTCCCACATTAGTGAGGTTAAGTTTACCTTGAAATTGACTAGCATTACGTCTTGCTAATTCATCGATGACAAAGCTAATATCTTTGGGTCGGTTAATAAACTCATCTCGATCAAAAATATTGCGATAATACCCAGCTAACATTCCTTGCAGGTATTTAATATCACTGCCGGGGTGTTGCGGTGCTGCTACTAAAAATCCGTAGGAAGCTAGATGTTCAATTGCTTGGGCATAATCTTCTGGTCGCGAGGCTAATCCGTGGGAAAAAATAATTACAGGTGTTTTACCGTCTCGGAAAGTTTGCGGGATATAAACATCCACATATAAACTGCGATTGCGACTGCTATCGGTTAGGTTCCAAACTTCTTTTTTTACCTGAAAGCTACCGCGCTGACGCAAATCGGGTAAACTGGCATAATTAATCGCTGGTTTAACGGCAGCCGCTTCCTCGGCTGTCCAGAGGCGCATATCTTTAATAAATATTTCCGCCACATAAACGGCATAATCAAGGGCTTTAGCTAATCCCAGGATTTCTTCCCCCTGTAACTGGATATTATTGGGTAATTTTTTCAGGATGTTTAAAAGGGTTAATCCCCCCGGCTCAAAAGCGGCACTAACAATCGCACCCCGCAGGGCATATTTACCATTAATTCCCCCTTGAATGGTGATGCTTTTGCCCAAACGAGAGAGCATATCAGCACCCATCACACTATTAAAAAAACGAGATAGTAAAACAGGATCGATGTCAATTTTTGTTAATAAAGCTTCACGAAACTGCTCTCTTGCTTCGGGAGTTGCTCTGGCCAGAAATCTTTTTAAATTAGCGTCGATTTTGCCTTCTTTAGCAAAGGTTTCTAGGGATGCTACCGATACGGAAAAGACGAGGGGAGTATAGACAAATTCAATTTCTTCGGCGGCTTTTAGGGGTAAAGCGGTCATACCCGCGGCGAAAAGACCTAGGAGAAAAGCTCGCAGCCGACGGGTGGGATTATTTCTGGGAAAACGACCTGGTAAACTATGGCTAATCATGCGGTTTTTGGCTAGGGTAAATGACAATAAGTGAACTACTCTCAAGGTCGTTGAGAGCTTCCTATTTCACAGGGGATTGCCTCAAGACAGACTTACGCCCAGCTTTTGGTCTGACATCCCCTCTATAGGCAGTATCGCTAGTTCCTAACGACAATATCCGTAAGCTTTCATCTCGAATATTTATTGCCGCATTTATGTCCCGGTCATAAGTTGTCTGACAATGTTCACAAGTCCATATTCTCATATCAAGGGATAAACTACCCACTTGATTTAGACAGACATGACAAGTCTTAGAACTAGGGAAAAACCTATCAACTTCGATATAGGTTTTTCCTTGCCATTCTGCCTTGTATTTAAGCATTGTACAAAACATTCCCCAACTACAATCACTAATAGCCTTAGCTAAATTATGATTGCGTACCATGGCTTTAACATTGAGGTTTTCTACAGCAATAACTTGGTTTTCGTTAACTATCTTACGGGATAGCTTGTGGAGAAAATCCTCACGACATCTTGAGATTTTAGAGTGAACTTTAGCTACTTTACGTCTAGCTTTTTCACGGTTGTTACTTCCCTCCTTTTTACGCGATAGCTTTTGTTGTTTCCTTTTTAGATTGCGTTGATGTTTAGCAAAATGTTTAGGATTATCATATTTACTACCATTGCTGGTAATAGCAAAATGATTAAGTCCTAAATCAATTCCTATGGCTTTTCCATCTATCCCCCCGTCTTCGTCACCACCCTGATTAAGGGTAGATCCCCCCGCCTTCGGCACCCCCCTTATCAAGGGGGGCAGGGGAGATTGTCCATCATCAACTAAAATAGAAGCGTAGTATTTACCGTCTGGGTTTTTTGAGATAGTAACGGTTTTAATTGTTCCTGCAAATTCCCGATGACGAACACAATAAACTAAGCCAACTTTACCCGGTAATTTGAGGTAGTCACCTTCAAATTTGACCTTAGCTGGATAGCTAATTGATTGTTTACCATGTTTAGATTTGAATCTTGGTAATCTAGCTCGTTTCTCAAAGAAATTTTGATAAGCTTGCGATAAGTTCAAAGCAACAACCTGTAAGCACTGGGAATAAGCATCTGTCAACCACTCATATTCTTTTTTGAGACTGGGCAATAGTCCTTGAATATAGTTTCGTGTCAGTCCTTTTCCCGTGGTTTTATAGGTTTCTTGGCATAAATTCAGGGAATAATTCCAAAACCAACGACAACAGCCAAAGCTTTTAGCTAAGGCTATTTCTTGCTCGGTATTAGGCTTAAGTCTGAATTTGTACGCTTTGTCCATAAGAGTTATCAAGAAACTATAACTATGATAACATAGTTTTGGGGAATTGTCTATATGTTGGTCAGCATTCTTGAGGGGAACCCTGGGGCGAATTACTTCGCCCCTTGAAAAGCCCCGTCCCATCGCACTAAGTGCGAGGGACGAATGCTGACACTAAGTTAAAAGTGAAAAGTGGCGGCGAGAAAGGGTCCGTTAAAGTTTTCCGTAAAACCGAATGCGTTATCGCCACTACCGTTTTTATACTCGATCCCGTAGAAACGATAGGCGAATTGCAGGGAAATTTGGCGATTCACCCACCAATCGACTCCGAAGAGGAGGTTCCAGCTTAGATCTGTATCGCCGGCCAGCCCGAAACCGGAAGCGTCTCCCCGAATCCATAAAGTGATCGGATCGGACACCTGTACCCCAAATTTCCCGCCGAGGAGCGGTTCAAACCAAGTTCTCCCCTGACTGAAGGTTTGTTGGAAGGTTTGGCTGAAGTTGACGAGGGGACTGGATAGCTGTACGGTAAGCGTTTGCTCGATATCGATGCTGATACTATTGAGACGAAGGCCCGCATAGGGCTGGAACCAAATTAAGGGAAAAGAGCGATTAGAGGGTTTTTCGGGCAGTTCGTGGCTGATCGGAGCGCCGATGTGGTAACTGACGGCGAAATCGTAGATGCCCTGATCGAATTGTAGGTTTGTTTCCGAATCCGCTTCGAGTTGCTGTAATTGGCGATTGTCGGCGAATTCTTGTACCTGTTGCATTGTTTGTTCTAGTTGTTCGAGCGATTCTCGGGCGTTCTGAATTTCTTGTTCGAGTCGTTGCAGGGGTTCGCTATCTTTTAACTCCCGTAACTCTTGGAGTTTCGCTTGCAGTTGTTGCAGGGGTTCGCTATCTTTTAACTGCTGTAGCTCCTGAACTTTCGCTTGCAGTTGTTGGAGGATTTCGCTATCTTTAGTCTGCCGCAACTCCTCAATCTTCCCTTGCAGTTGTTGCAGGGGTTCCCTATCTTTTAGCTCCCGTAACTCTTGAATCTTCGCTTGCAGTTGTTGCAGGGGTTCGCTATCTTTTAACCCCCGCAATTCTTGAATTTTTTCCTGCCCTCTAGCCAGAGCTTCCTGTATTTGCGAGAGCTTTTCTTGAAAATCCTTCAAATTTCCTAGCCGATCGCTAAAGGCAGGATCGCGGGGTAATTCTGCTATTTTCTTCTCTAAATCCCGGAGATCTCGAATATCGATATTATCCCGAATCTCACCTATATCCACCTCGGGGAGAGTCTGAATTTTTACGACCATTTCTTGTAAAGTATTCTGGCGTTCGGCCAATTGTCCTTGAAGGCTGTCAAGAGCCTGTTTAAATTCGTTTAGGCGCTCGGCTTTTCGCTCGACCTCTTGCCGCACCTCCTGTCGAATTTCTGCGAGGGTCGTCTTTAGTTCCTGCGCCTGCTCGATTTTCGGAACGATCTCTTGCTGGAAACGTTGCCGAGCGTTATCGATCGCCGTTTCCAGTTCCTGTAATTGTTCCTCCCGAAGGGCGACTTCTTGCCGTATCTGATCGCGCAATTCTTGGGCTGCCGATGGTAATTGGCTTAATTGTTCGGTTTTTAGGGCTATATCCTGTCGTAAGGCTCGAATTTTGTCTCCTGCCTCTTGAAAGCTCCCCTCTTCTTTTAATCCTTGTATCCGATCGACCGACTGGGAGATGCCTTCGAGTCCATTGATCGCTTTTTGAATTCTCTGGTTGGCATCCTGACTCAGCAACCAATTCAAGGAGTTGATAAAATTCGGCTCTCGAACCCTTGTCTTCTGGAGGTTGATCACGTTTCTCAAGCTGGCGTAATAACCGTCGAAAATCAAACCGAAACGACCGTTCCAGGCTTCCACGCGCGCGCTACCCGTCACCCGGAGCGATTGTAATACTTCCCCGAGATCGAGATGATAGTTGACGGTACGTCCCCGGGCCGTTGCGGTTCCGTAGGTATTGATCGGAATGGTCGCGTAGGGCTGAAATTTAATCTGCCAACCTCGATCCTCTTGGCCTTGGGGAGCGGGATTTTCCGGTGCGTTCGGGGTCGCAGCCGGGGTGGGTTCTGTGGGGGGAGAGGCTGGCAAAACGGGCGCTCCTACTCCCGCCAGATCCTTGGCACAGGCACTGTCGGGTAATTCCTCGGTTCGGGTTTCCCCCTCGAATACCAAGGGGGCGACCCTATTGGTCAAGGGGGTAAAACCCTCACAGAAGGAAGGGGCAACGGTCACGGGAGCGATCGCTTTCCCGTCATCTATCGCTTCGGCAAGAACACTGGGGACGGGAAACGATAAACCGAGCAAAGTCCAGATCAGCAGGCGGCAGGGCGAGAATCCCATAATTTTTCACTCCTCACTCTTAAAAAAACGCTCTAGCGGTAGCAGCCGACAACAGTTACCGTGTAGGTCTTGCCGAAATGGTTGACACCACCGATAAAAAGATTGACTTGATAGGGTTCATCGTTGGGTTCCGGTGTGGCGGTAATAGTCAGGGGTTTACCTGGGTCGATCCGTACATCTTGTTGGTTAAAAAACTGTCCCGTGGTTTGATCGCTGTACTTGAGGTACATCTGGATATCGAAGGAACCACCCTCAGCCGAGGAAATAGTGGCCACGAATTTTTGCCAGATGCGATCGCTCGGAACCGCCCAATCGGTATTCCAGTTATTGCGAGTGATATCGACACCGAACACGCTGGGAACGGTCGGTTGAGAAACGGTCTTGGTTACTTGGTTTCCTTGACCACCGATCAAAGGTATCGGGACGCAGGTTTCTGAGGCACTAAGGGGCAAATTTAAGGCAAGGACAAGCGATAAAGTACCGAGCCAAGTAGGACGAAAAAGCATCAGCAAAACCTCGATAAATTAATCCGGGAGATTTTGATTCTAGATTATTGAGTATCTCTGAATATACTATCTAGGGTAGATAGTATATTAAAGTTGTTTTTATGTCAAGACATTAACTATTAATAAAAAACAATAAATATATGGATTTAATAAGTAGAATTGATTATCTTAAGATGAAAATAATCAGCTAGGGTTTTTGACCAGAATAAATTGCTAATTAGGGCTGGCTGAATAAATCTAAAAACCTTGTTGGATAAGGCTTTTAGACTTTTTTCCCCTCAAAAAGTGCCGACCATTGGAGTGATTGGGGGTAAAATTCAGGGAAAAATTCCCTGAATTTTAGGTAATTGACCACCTGAAAATGGGTAAAACCCCACACCCCACACCCCACCTGCCCCCCCGATGTCGGGGGGGTTGGGGGTAGGGCTGATTCATTCTCCGAATCTAATTCTTTTTTTGCTACCTTTAATCGCTTATGAGGTAAGCAAAGCACGACGTTTTTAAAAATTTTCAGCTATGTATTTCCGAGAAATCGACTAAAAACGTTGCCAGATAAGG
>NZ_JAPZSR010000377.1:0-27784 GCF_027531875.1 Microcystis sp. LE19-84.1B
ATATCTCGGTCATGGTGAGTCCCACAGTCTGGACAGTCCCATTCTCGAACATTTAACGGCATTTTCAAGGGCAATATACCCGCAATTACTACACCTTTTAGAGCTAGGAAACCATCTATCTATTTCGATGTAATTTCTCCCGTACCAACGGCATTTGTAGGCTAATTGTCGAGTGATTTCTCCCCAACTAACGTCAGATATTGCCTGAGATAATTTCGGGTTTTTGACCATATTCTTGACAGCTAAGTTCTCAACCACAATCGTTTGGTTTTCACGAACTAATTGAGTGGTTAGCTTATGTAAATGGTCTTTTCTACTATCGGTGATTTGGGCGTGAATCTTGGCTACTTTGATTCTTGCTTTTTCCCGATTTTTTGAGCCTTTCTGTTTTCTAGAAAGGCTTTTTTGTGCCTTTCGCAACCTCTGATAATGTTTCTTAAAATGCTTAGGATTAGATACCTTGTCTCCATCGCTGGTAATCACAAGGCTACTAATTCCTAAGTCAATTCCGATGGCTTTATCAGTTGGGGGTAATGGCTGGATTGTTGGGTCATCAAATCTTATTGAGATATGCCAGCGTCCTGAGGGATGTAATCTGACTGTTACTGTGCTTGGTTCACAGCTTTCTGGTATTTGTCTTGACCATCGAATAGGTAAAGGTTCTGTGCATTTGGCTAAATAGATTTGTTTGTCTTTAAATTTAAAAGCAGATTTGGTAAATTCGGCACTTCCTCCCTGATGTTTTTTCTTAAAGTTAGGATACTTAGTACGACCAGCAAAGAAATTAGTAAAAGCTGTTTGTAGGTGTCTTAAACCTTGTTGTAAAGGTACACAGCTAACTTCGTTTAAAAAGTCTAATTCTTCTTGTTTTTTCCAATCGGTCAACATTGAAGAAGTTTGAGCGTAGCCTACTCTTTCTTGCTTTTCGTACCAAGCTTGTGTTCGTTCGTGGAGAGCTTTGTTGTAAACCAATCTTACACAGCCCAAAGTGCGCCGCAATAGCGACTCTTGTTCGGGTGTGGGGTAAAATCGGAACGAGTAGGCTTTTTCCATGTCTCACATTTTAGCATATATTTCGTAAACGATGCTCATATTTAACAGTAAAGCCGTCGTAGAACGACGGGGTTTCAGACCCAAAATTTTCGATGACGATGAGTGCCTGTGACTTTGTGCGGAACCTGATCACACCATGTATGGCGATGCTGTGGGTGCGACAAGTCTATTATTGGGACAAGGAGAAAAACTCTATATCGCACCACAGAATTTAATCGAGTTTTGGAAAGTTTACTTTTAGGCAAAAACGCGAGCATCCCGAGGACGAACATAAACTTGCTCCCCGACTTGGAGATGCAGTTGAGCCAGTTGTTCTCGATTCAGATGGGCAATCAGGAGAGAGCGATCCGGTAGAATTAATTCCACATCGATGGCCCAACCCAGATGGATAATGCGCTCGACTTTTGCCTCAATGCTAGACCCATTGGGAAAAGAGAGAATTTCTAGGTCGTGGGGACGAATGAAAATCTTGACTCCGTTAGTACCCCCTCCGAGCTGCTCGAATAGTGCAGCCGAGGTCGGTGGCAAAACATTCACCCGGCCGATAAAACTCATCACAAAAGCAGAGGCAGGATGATCGTACACCTGATCGGGAGTTCCCACCTGTTCGATTTTACCCTCATTGAAAATTACGATCTCGTCGGCCACTTCCATGGCTTCCTCCTGGTCGTGGGTGACAAAAACACTGGTGACATGAACCTCCTCGTGTAACTGTCGCAACCAAACTCGTAGCTCTTTTCTAACTTTGGCATCCAAGGCTCCAAAAGGCTCATCTAATAATAATACTTCCGGTTCCACCGCTAAGGCCCGGGCCAGGGCAACCCGTTGACGTTGACCCCCGGATAGTTGGGCCGGATAGCGATCGCCTAATCCCTGCAATTGAATTAAACTCAAGAGATTGTCCACTCGTTTTTGAATGTAGTCCGGGGCAGCTTTGCGAATATTTAAACCGAAAGCGATATTCTGACGCACCGTCAGGTGTTTAAAAAGCGCATAATGCTGAAAAACAAAGCCAATATTCCTTTTTCTGACATTTAAATTGGTTGTGTCTTTGCCGTTGATGATAATTTTGCCTGTGTCGGGAGGTTCTAATCCTGCGATCGCTCTCAGGAGAGTGGTTTTTCCTGAACCAGACGGACCGAGCAGTGCCACCAGACGATTCGATTTGATCTCTAGGTTGATGTTGTCTAAAGCAGTAAAGGTGCCGAATTTTTTCGATACTCGCTCGATGATGATGCTCACGGTAGCTAATCCTCTGGCAAAAAAATGTATAGGGTTTGACCGTATTTTAACCATGATTCAATCGCAATCGTATTAAAATACACTCACATTTTACAAGATAGCAAGAAAATTAAGTTTCGATTCGGAGATTACTGGTTGTAAACAGAGACTAAAAAGATTAAACAGCGATAAAAGCTTACTATTACTCTTTTTTGCTCTTTTAGTCGGTTCTAAAGGCTTAATTAACTAATTTTGTCCCTTAACCACCAGAAACACACCGGAGAAAAGAGACAACTGAGGCAAAAATGGACTATTCTTTATTGACAATATTTAGCTTTTTTATCGGAATTGTCGTGGGATTAACGGGAATTGGCGGTTCATCCTTGATTACACCCCTATTGATCTTTGTATTTCAGGTTCCCGCTACCACCGCAGTGGGTTCCGATGTGGTAGCGGCCGGGTTGATGAAAGTGGTCGGCACTGTTCGTCACTGGCAACAGCAAACGATCGAGTTAGAAGTGGTAAAATGGCTAGTAATTGGCAGTGTACCCGGTTCTCTGTTAGGATTAGTCGGTTTTCGCTATTTTCAGCAGAATAGCTCTCTCAATCTCGATCAATGGTTGCCTCCTATCATCGGTCTTGTCTTGATGATCGTGACTGTCCTAGCGGCCCTGGAACTACTAATCTCCTTGTTTTTTCCCGATTTGTCCCCTTGGTCCTGGCCAAAATTAGATTTAACCACTCGATCGGGTCAGATAAAAACAACGATATTGGGGGCAGTTTTAGGCTATTTGGTCGGTTTAACCAGTATTTCCAGTGGTTCCTTATTTGCATTGGTCTTGATGACCTTTTTTCAGCTTGATTCTCGCAAATTAGTCGGTACAGATCTATCGCAAGCGTCCATCCTCTTAACCTGTACTTCCATCGGTCATCTGGGATTAGGAACGGTAGACTGGAATCTGGTACTTCCCATCTGGTTGGGTGGGATACCGGGGGTAGTAGTGGGAGCAAGATTATCGGAATATTTCCCCAAAAATGCCCTAAAAATACTGCTTTATACGGTTCTAGTCACGGTCAGTTGGCGCTTACTTCAACCCACCTAATCCCCAAAGTTCACTCGAAAGTCATCATACTACCCATCAACAGATCGGGACTGGTGGCGACAAAATAGATAATTCCCGCACCGAGAATAACGATCGCTAAACTAAATAGTAGCACCCATCGATCGGCTGGTTCGTAGGTATCTTCATCTATATCTCGTCTGACTGTAAAATAATGGGCTGTGGTCAAAAATACGGTCAATAAACCCACTAAAGCAAACATTAAGCCTAATTTCCAGCCATAACCGGGCCGGGGAACTAGGGGAGGATGAAAGGCCCGTAAGCGCAGGATAACCATACCAAAACCCATTAATGCGATCGCTGTTCGCATCCAAGACAGATAGGTGCGTTCATTGGCCAGATGATCGCGGACCCGATTGGGATTGACTTTTTTCGGTGTAATGCTGGTCTTGCTTTCCGTCACTGGTGATTTGAGAAAAAATAACATGATCGAGATGACTAGGGGTCGGTTTCAAGGGGAGTGCTTGAGAAGATGATGTTATTCTATGGCACTTGAGTGATGGATGGTATGGAAAAAATCTAAAATCTCTTTTTAAATGTATTTGTATTGAATCAGAAATTAAATAGATTCTGCTTGCTGCTGGAGAAGCGTCCATCCATAGCTTAAGGACAAGGCCAAGAAAGCGAGGGGAAGACTTTCCTTGATTATAAATACACCCAAACCGATCAGCACACAGGGGACAAAGTGGCTGCCGTGACTGGTAATTAAATTAGCGATCGCTGGTAATTGAGTTAACTGATGAGCAGTAAAACACCAAACACCCACCAAGATCAGAAAAACGCTGACGATAGTGACTAAATTTGGCCAGGTATTACTAGCGAACAGCGGCAGATAAATGCCGATATTATCGCTGCCATTGGCGATCGTAATTGCCGCCACAGCGCCGGTTTGAGGGGAAAACCAGGCCACCAAAGGAGAAGACGGTGCTGATTCTACGGCCACCTCCAGATGATTATCCGTCTCGGTTTCTTCTCGCTGCCAGAGACTCCGAATCCCGAAAATCACTGGCAACAGGCCGAGAAAACGAATCCACTGAGCCGGAATTAAAAAACTCCCGAAAAAGCCGGTTAAACTCGCCAAAATCAGCAGGATAAAGCCTAAATACTGACCGATAACGATATGACGACGGCGAAAAAGTTGATTGACTTGGGTAAAAAGAATCGTCAAAATCAGGATGTCATCGAGATTGGTGGCAATAAAGGCCGCTATTGCTGTGGATATGGCAGTAATCATGGTAGTCATAGGATTTTTTTCTTAATCGGGTCTTCTGATCTCGATCGCCCTACTTCCACTCTAGAAAGAGCTATTAATAAAATCAAATATTCTTTCTTGTTGATTTAATAAATTAAAATGATGGAAAGACCAATAGAGACGGAAAACCCCTTGCCATGGCCAGAATGACCCTAGATCAACTAGAAATCTTTCTAGCGACTGCGGAACATCTCCACTTCACCAAAGCAGCAGAAGCTTTATATATCACCCAACCGGCTGTCAGTGCCGCCATTGCCTCCCTAGAAAATGAATACGGGGTGAAATTATTCCATCGCGTCGGTCGTCATATCGAGATCACGGAAACAGGACGTTTACTGCAATTAGAAGCGCAACGCATTCTTACCCAGGTAACTTTGACAGAAAGGGGATTGGCGGAATTTAACGACTTGCAACGGGGAGAACTACAATTAGGGTCGAGTTTGACTATTGGTAACTATTGGCTGCCGGCAAAAATTAGCGATTTTCAGGAGCGCTATCCGGCAATTAAGATCAACTGCACCCTAGCTAATACGGAAGAAATCTGTCTAGGTACGGCTAACGGACGTTTTGACCTAGCATTAATCGAGGGAGAAGTCAAAAGTGATTTAACAAATTGTTTAGAACAGGAGATCGTCGGCAGCGATCGCCTATTAATTATTGTCGGACGTTCTCATCCTTGGTATAAAAGAGAAGCGATCGAATTACCCGAATTAGTGGAAACTCCTTGGGTAATGCGAGAATCGGGATCGGGAACTCAACAAAGATTCGAGGAAGCGCTACGGAATTGGGGTATCGATTTACGCACATTAAAGGTGACTTTGCTGTTAAATACCGGAGAAATGGTGAAGGCAATCATCGAGAATAGTTCGGCAGCTGCCGGTATTTCTGAATTGATGGTTCAAAAGGAATTACAATTAGGCACATTGCGATCGATTCGAGTCATCGATACTTCCGGTTTATCCCCTCGCTATCTCGAATTTATGCGCCCTTTTTTAAAAATAAAACACCGTCAGCGCTTTCAACCCCGCATCTGTCAAGTTTTCGAGCAGATGTTGTAATCTGCTTGCAGAATGGAATTAGATACTTCTAGTTCTTATTACAGATTTTTGGGGATTTCTATTCTTTTTTTACTCTCTCCCTTCAATAATTTTAATTTCCTCCTCGCTTAATCCATAGAGTTTATCAACAATTAGATCGATTAATTCATCGGTGGCTCTTAATTGTTGTTTTAGGGGTAAAAGTTTATCTAGACTGGTTTGATACTAAATCCGTTGAGTAACGCACAGAAAACGGGTTTCTCCGAGAAACCCGTTTTCTACTCATGCATTGGAAGTTCTCATCCTAAATCTCGTACCCTGCTGGCGAGCGAGTGGAAGGAACCACAAAGACACAAAGGACACAAAGATTGAGCGCTCCTATATAAGTTAAACTGGTCGCAACGCGCTCGCTACGCGAGATCACGCAAAGAAGAAGAGAGCCGATTTTACCTATCCACAACTAGAATACTAGAACTACTGAATAGAACGCCATATCTTTAATTGTCAAGGCTGCTCCAATATGAAAGATCGAGCCAATTCCCTGTATGAATCCGACTTCTATGGGTGGACAGAGCTACAAGCGAAAGCTCTAGCCAACCGACAGGTAGAAGCTCTGGACTGGCAAAACTTACGGGAGGAAATCATTTCCTTGGGTAAACAAGAATATCGAGAACTGGTGAGCCGTCTAACCGTTTTGGTAGGACATCTTCTCAAATGGGAATATCAGCCAGATAAACGTTCTCGTAGCTGGTTTTTGACGATTAGAGAACAGAGACGAGGGATCAGACGGCATCTAGAGGGTAATCCTAGTTTAAAATCCCGGATACCGACGGCTTTATCCGATGCTTTCGAGGCCGGGGTCGATTTGGCTTTGCGGGACACGTATTTACCGATACGGACTTTTCCCTCTCACTGTCCTTTCACCTTCGAGGACATCATGGCCGACCATTTCCTCTGCGATACGAGTCAGGATTGGCCGTAAATTTAACGGTTATACCGCCTCAACGGGTACCTGTATCTCAACAAGTAATTTAAATACGCAGGCAGCTGATTCTTTTTTTTACTCTCTCCCTTCAATAATTTTAATTTCTTCCTCGCTTAATCCATAGAGTTTATACACAATTAGATCGATTAATTCATCGGTGGTGCTTAATTGTTGTTTTAGGGGTAAAAGTTTATCTAGACTGGTTTGATATTCTTTTTCTAGGGTTTCCTGTATTTGACGATCTAACAAGTTAACGCTAATTTTCTTTTTGTTCTTTTTCAGTATCTCCCACAGTTGATCCAAGCTAAGATGAGGTTCGCTTTTTTGGTAGTCACCGAGATAGTTTTGGATTTTTGATTTGTTGGCTAAATTATCGATCGCACTGCCGATTATTCTCTCTAAATATCTTAAAAAGCTTTTAATTTCTTTTTGTTTTTCTCGATTGATCTCGATCATCTGTTCTGCTAAGTAGGACAGAATATCATGGACTATATCGGTTTCCTCTCTCCTAATATGTTCCTCGATTTCCTTTAATATCTCTTGCTTTTCTTGATAACTTTTGATAAGTTTCTCTAAGCAATGTTGACGGCGATCGCTATTGGTGCTAAAAGATATTTTTCGGATCGGTATTTTTTCTAAATAGCTTTTATTCATGTCATCAACTAAATAGTCTTCACACCAAAAATTAAGTAATTTAGAGCTTAATAAGGTAGATGCGAAAAGCAAGTTATCTTTTTGGTTAGAGGATGAAATAATAATTTGAAGCGTTTTCATACCCGCAGAGTTATCTCTAGGATCAAAACTACAAACTATTCTCTGTTTCCAGCGTAGCTTCTGAATGCGAATACACCATATTTTGGGACATGAATAAAATTTTTGCATCTTAATAGGGGTTAATTCACTAGATTTAATTAATACCCCGTCATTAATTTCATACCGATTAATATCTTCTGGAATGACTATCATGAAATTACCCGTTGGATCAGGGGTTAATTTTTGTTTACTTCCTTCTTCTCCTCTAGAGATTATAAATTTCAAAGAGCTATTTCTCAATGTCTCTGAGTTATTTTCTATTTTTTGAATAATACTTTGTTCACATCTAGAGGCATTATAACCGATAATATGATCCTGTTTTCTTGCCCATTGTAGTTGTGCCGATTTGGTATTCTGCGACCATTCTTGAAGACCAAATTTTTCTAATCTTTCTTCCACCGAGACGATAAATCTACTAATTTTTTTATGTTGAATACGGTGATATTTAGATGGTTGTTGATGTGTGACTATTAAAATTAAACACCATGTATCTCTGACCTCTTTAAATACTGGTCCCGTTTCAATTAATTCTTCAATTGTACTTTCAAAAATTAAATGTTTTCGCAATTCTCTTAAATCTTCTTTGCGAAGTAAAGTATCAGGGACAATATGACCACATCTACCATTTTGATTAGTTCTAATCATTGATGCTTGAGTAAATAGTGCATAGGAATCAAGGTTATTTAAGCTATTAATTTTAAAATAATTTTGCAAGAATTTCTTTTCTTCTTTACTAAGAGTACAACCCCAAGGAGGATTACCGATTACTGCATCAAAACCGGGGTTATCCTTCCAAGAAGCGGAATCAAGATCGATAAAAACTTCAGGAAATTCCAGATCCCAATGAAAAAAACGCTTACTTTTATATAAACTAGCTGCTTGGTCTAAAATTCCTTGATCTGATCGGGGTAACTTATCCCAATTAATTGCCGATATATTGCCACCGTAGCGCTGCAAAAACTCGATAGCAGTTTTAACCCCAAAAAAGCGAGAGAGGAAAACATCTAATAAACGCTTGTAGGGTTTAGCTTGACTATCAAAATCACGGAATAACTGTTCGCTTGCTTCCACTTCAGCAAAAGTCGCATCGCTGAGGGTACTAATTCCCCGCATAATTTCCGCGGCCCGAAGTAACCCGACAAAAGGGCCAGTTAAAAGAGTTAATTGACCACTTTCTTCCTCGATCATAGCGGCTTCTGCGGCCTTGGCGGTAGTTCCGATCAGAGAATTACCACAACGTAAATGATGATCCAAAAAACTCAAAGGTGCGCCCACTGTGAAAGAATGTAACCAGAGACTAACCTTGGCCAATTCTACAGCCATCGGATTGATATCTACCCCATAAATACAGCGCTTCATCACCACTCTCTGTAATAATTGCGTTGGTTCAAGGGTGGGAGAATCGAGAATAATTCCCTGTTGTCGGAGATTGTCGATAATGTTTTGTCGGGTGGTTTCCAACATGGTTAAAACGGGATTATCTTCGGGATAAAGATTGAGAATCTGGATTAACTCATCGGTGAGATAGTCCACTGCTTCTACTAAAAAATGTCCGCTTCCCATGGCGGGGTCACAGAGTTTAAGATCAAGTAAGGTGGTGATTGCTTTTTTTTCTAAGCGTTGTAGCTCTTTTTCTAATCCCTGCTGACTGAGATTTCCTAAACGTCTATCGCTGCTTTCTTGTCTTCGGGTGGCGATTTCTGTCATCACATCCCCGAACTGTTGCGCTCTTTGCTCTAAAATTGGTTTGAGGGTATGACTGACAATATATTTAACAATGTAATCGGGAGTGTAATAGGAACCGGTGGCCTTTCTTTCTCCCCGATCATTTTCCAGATGCACCGATTCCCCCTCAATCACGATGCGATATTCCAGTAATCCTTCGTAAATTGATCCTAACTGTCGCACACCTAAAAAACTATAGTCGATCGGCTGTCCCTCAAAACGTGCTAACTTGTCTAAGATGGGCGCTAAAACCGCATCGGATAACTTATATTGACCGAGAAAACAATTCACCCGGCCTTCTTCCATGTCAAATAAACCCCCGTTGTAACGAGGTACGGCTAAATTAGCATCCCCTCGATCGACAATGCGGAATAAACTGAGGAGAGCATCGTATATTCCCGTCGAGGTGCCACTAAAGACCTGCTGACGATCGATTTTAATGGCAATTTCTCGCGTCTTCTGCAATAAGCTGTAATCGCGATAGTCTCCCCTCACCGGCAGCAAGTCCCGCGCTTCTGCGTAGAGCAGAAATAATAATTTATACAGCAGGGATAAACTCGCCTCATACAATAAATCTGGCTGTATGTCTGTATTTAATGATACAAAACCCTTAGAAATATCGGGAAAAATGCGATCGAAGACTAACTCTTTTAACTCGTTACCCACTCTGGTGGCATAGGTGGTACTCTCCTCCCGGACCCGTTCAAGGAAATTCTGACCGTGAATATCCTTAATAAAAGCCTCTTGACGGAAAAATAACCAGAAATACCGAAATTTTTGCCGGTCTCCCCCTTCTAATAGTTCCATCAAGTCCACTGGATAAAATTCCGTGGCTGTGGAGGACGCTTGACGGTAATATAAGCGCCATTCTCGACCATTGGTGAGAATACCCCAATCTACTCCCGTCCCCGTTAGATAATTGGTGATCTGAAAGGAAGGATTACTATTTTTCCAGATATCTCGCTGATCATTCTTAGAAACGTCACTAAGAGAACGTTGCCAGTATTTGGCCTCAGCGATCGCTAAAACTTGACGATAAAAGGCTGTTTCATTATTCTGGAGAGAATAGGCTTGATAACGGTCATTTTCTCCGGCAAATAGCGCATAATCTGGCCTTTCTGACCTTCCTTTTCCCCTACTGCTTACCTGCGGTATGTAACTAAAACCGAGAATTTCTAGAATCGGTTGTATTAATTCTGCTTCCGTTTGCGCTTCGTTAAGAGTCGGCAAAATCGCCTTTTTTTGTTGATAAAGACTCTCTAAGCGGCCAAATGCCACGGATACATCCTCTTGCCATTCCGGAGAATCCGGCAGCCGATGCTCAAGATAGTGTTGAGAAAAAAGTGGTTTATTGCTTGCTTGTCCTGACATGGGCAATTATCCTAACATTGAGGGTATCTAGCCTAAAAATGAAGAGTTCGCAGGCAGGCACGGATTCCCATTATATAAAAAGTATAAGGCAAGTCTCCGATTTTGTCAAGGGTTTTGGCAAAAAAAAATCGCCTCTGGGAGGCGGGGGTGAAAGGTATCACCCCGGAGAAATAATTAAACGCCGAAAGACTTACCACAACCGCAGGTTTGACTGGCGTTGGGATTAGTGAATTGGAAACCGCCGCCGATCATCGCGTTGCTGTAATCTAACATGAGACCGTAGAGATAGAGCAGACTTTTTTTATCAGAGACAATTTTAAAGCCATCGTAATCGAAAACCTCATCTTGGGGGCCAATATTGCTAGGATGCTCAAAATCCATCATATAGGACATTCCCGAACAACCACCTTGACGCACACCCACACGCAGACATAAATCCTTGCCCTGTTGCTCTTTGAGCATGGTAAGGTGTTTGAGGGCAGCCTGACTGAGTAAAATTCCTTTTCCTTGAATCTGAGTAGCTTGTGTCATCGTTAGCAGGAACTCCTAAACGCAGTTGAAGGGGACATATAAAACTTTACCTTCTCCTACCCATCTTAACGATAGTTGAGGGCTGTTGACCGAATTACTGTTTACTTTTCCCAGCCTCACAGGGGTTATAAGGCAAAAAAGAGCAAAAAACTGGGATTATTAATTAAATAGGGTTTCTGCATACGACTAGGTTCTTGAAACAAACCATAGAGCCATTCTCAGCCGATTTTCATCACCCAACCCTGGGGGGACGATAATCAAATCAGGAAAACGCTGCCTTGGGGATGCTGAAAAAGCAGCCAGAAAAGAGCAAAAGAAATTCACTTTTCTAAGCGGAGATTAGCGCCGCTGCTATCGGTGCGATAAACCCAAGTTTTTTGCTTATCAGTCAGAACAATTCGCCATCCTTGCACCAGTGCTTGAGTACAGAATTCTCCCGGTTTAGCTAATCCTAAACAACCATCGGGCCAGGTTTGTGGTTGTGCTGCTTGAATTTGCAAGCGATTAACCGATATCTTGGTTTTCCGACTCAAATCTTGACGGGTAGCGGCGATGACCGAATTAGGTGGCTCAGGAGATGCTAAACTGGGTGGCGCTAAGAGGAGAGAAAGCAGACTCATTAGCATGAAAATGCCAGTTGATACCAGAATAATTCTCGTTTTACCGATTCGTACTTGCTGGCTCTGGCTAAAATTTTTTCTAGATATCATCTTTAGTGCTGCCTCTTTCTGGGGGGTGATAGTCCGAGCGAATCCTCCTGTTTATAACCAGTGTAACCGATACTATGTTCCCGCTCTGGTTTTCGAGCAGCGGCAGCAGTCAATGTCGGTTTTCGTTGTCATCTCCTGAAAACTTCCGTCTCTTTAAGTGGCGATGGCGATTAAAATAGATGAGGATGAACTATCTTAGATGGATGAACTTATGTTATCTTTTTTCCTCCGTTGGTTGATTACCGCCGTCTCTTTATTGATTACAGCGCGAATAGTACCCGGTATAGAAATTAAAGATTTTACCGTGGCTTTGATAGCTGCTGTCGCTTTGGGTTTAATTAATGCTATTATTAGACCCCTGTTGATTCTTTTTACCCTGCCTTTAACTATTTTAACCCTAGGGTTATTTATTTTTGTGGTCAATGCCATTTCCTTTTCTTTAGCCTCCTATTTTATCAGTGGCTTTGAGGTAAAATCATTTTTTGCCGCTCTATTCGGTTCGATTGTGGTTTCGATCATTTCAGGAGTTCTCAATGGTTTTTTTGTTGAATAAAGTGACCAATAATTCGGTTGTTTAAAACAGCTTGGCTTACTCTGATCTAGAGACGTTGTTATAACAATGTCTCTCTATTTTTTGGAGATGAGGAAATCTCTACTGATTTGCTCTGGCTTTTGTCGTTAAGTAGCTGGTTATAATTAAATTGAAGATGGGTTTTGGGTTCGATCCCCCCTTAATCCTAGGGTTGATTCATCGTAGGGTTGATTCATGAATCAACCCTACCCTTAATCGATCTTTAACAAGGGGACATCTCAAAGTTTTTAACACCTACCTACTTAAAAATCAGGAAAATTTAATCCCAAGATTTCCATCTCAAGCACCGAGAGCAAGTTCCATTACTATTAGAATAGTAACTTTTTGTGAAGATTTGGTTAACCGGGATGATCCGAGGGGACAAAACAAATATAATCATCTTAACCATCTTTCCAGACAGCATAACTACAAGAGTGCAGAATGGAATTGTTGAGCTAAGGAGATTAACTAATCTCAAGTCAATTTTTCTCGTCTGTGTTGGCTTGAGAGACACAATCATCGTCGCAAAAGTTTTTTTCATTCAATTTAGAGGTTTTAAAATGACTAATAATCAGGAAAATCTTAGTAAAGAAAACCCAATTTATACAGTTCTCAGTATCGGTCAAAGAGGAGCAGGAAAAACAGTTTTCCTAGCGGCATCTTATCAGACTTTAAAAAATCCAGCAACTTGGGGAAATCAGGCTAATATTGTCTTCAGATCTCAAGAGGAAGAAAGTGAAGAAGATATTGAAAAAATTCTCAATTATGTCGCTAGAACAGGTCAATATCCCCCCGCCACTTTAAAAATTAGTAACTTTGATTTTAGTTTAGAGAAAAAAAGCGGTGATCAATCGGAGAAAATAGCGACAATTCGCTGGTGGGATCTACCGGGAGAAAGTTGTCAAATCTATAATTTAGCTTTTGTCAATATGGCTTTACAGGCTAATGCTTGTTTACTGTTTTTAGAGGCAGCAAGTTTATTAAATGATTCAGACAAGCATAACAATTACCTGAAAATTTTTCAAACCTTGATCGAGATAATTAACTATAATAAAAATAGGTTTAATTTAGCCATCATTATCAGCAAATGCGATCTAGTTTTTTCCGACCAAAAATCTTGGCAAAACCTACAATTAAAAGTCCAAAAATTAGAGCAAAAACTGCGAGACCAAAAAGTTAATCACCGTTTTTTTTACTCAACAGTTTTAATTGATTCCCAGCAAGGCACGCTGCAAGCAAATCAAGCTTTAGACTCCCTATCTTGGTTATTGTCTCAAATCGATCAACAACTGGTAAACTTTTCCTAAACGACCAGCACTATATCCGAACTATTTACAGAAAGATTAGCCAAAAAATCTCTCAAAAATCTGCTGACTTTCTTATAGCAGTTATCTTAAGGGTGAGAAATGTCGTCAAATAAGTAGTCGTGCAAAATTAATTTCCTAGTCGAGACTCCGAGACTCCGAGACTCCGAGACTCCGAGACGGGAGACAGCTATTAGGTATCGGATTTGGGTTTTCAGTTCTCTGTTTGCTCACATCAGCAGAAGTCTTACGGAGTAGTGGCTTAGATGTGTAATTAATTTTGCTTAGGCCTAAAAACTAGAAACAAGACACAATTGTGTTAAAATTATTTATAATAGCGCACAAAAGTGCTTAAAGGTTACAGATCATGTCCTTGCTCGTTGAACAACTGATTTATAGCAGTTTCTCGCAACTGGGATTTAAATATATCGCTAGTGCCAATGTCCCCCTAGGGATTCAACAGTTTTTTTATCAACATATAGTCTCTCAGTTATGGGACACCTATAATCCTCCAGATAGTAAATTTAAAGGAGTCTATATCTATCAAATTGACTCCCATAACACCCTCTTTGGTTGGTTAATTAATGATGGTAAGGATGAATTTGGTCGTGGGGATATCCCTTACTTTCATTGTTATTATTTACAGGAACTACTCGACTCGAAACAACTATTTAAAATTCTTGCCTGTCTAGAAGCAGGTCCCCTAAAACGTATTGCCAGAGATGAGGCTAAAATCTCCCTTGAACCCTTAACTTTAGCCGACAATTATCAGGCAAATGCCTTTGAATTAGGGATTAAACTTTCTAAAGATATTCGTCTGTTTAGCCACCAGCAACTGCGAGAAAAAAAAAACCTGCAATGGTTTATCTCCTCGAAAGAAACCAAAGAACGACCACATCCCACCGATAATAACTATGATAACTCTAAAAATACCGTACCTAGTCAACCAAATTATCAGGTAGAAATTGCCAAAATCCTGCAAGAATTAGCCGAAAAACCGCTCGCTATTGAGGGGATCATGCTTGTTTCTCCCCAGGGTCAACCTTTGACTGATTCCATCGGCATGGAACACAATAGTGCTTTAATCTTAGCAGGAACAATGGTCTATCTTGTCAATAACACAAAAGAGGAATTAAGCTGGTCTGATCTGGAACAAATTGCTGTTCGCAGTCCCCAGGGTCATCTGATCTTAACCCCTTGCAGTGACCAAGCTTTTCTTTTAGTGAAAACTGGCAAAACGATCACGGGATTGTTAGAGGTAGAAATCCAAAAAACTCGCTCAAAATTAGCAAAAATTCTCGCTATCTCTAACCCCACCCCCCAAACCCCCCTGTTAAATCCCACAGTTAATCCCCTCCTTGATTCCGTTGTAGAAGAATTCGAGATCGTCCTCGAAACCGAAGATAATAACAATGCAGATATTCGTTACTAGGGTAGAACCTTACAGTAATCAGTAATCAGTCCTGATGAAAAAATTTTCACCCCCACAGATGAAAGAGGTTTCCTTCCCTAAACCCTACACCCTGATCACTAAAAACCGATGAACCAATTAAACTTAGAAGTTGCGGGAAAAAAAGAACGTTTAGATGCTTGGATGGGGTCACAATTGCCCGATTTATCGAGATCGAGGCTGCAAAAACTGATAGAACAGGGATATATACAGTTAAATGGTCAAATTTGCACCAATAAAAATACTAAAGTTGCTCAAGGCGATCGCCTAAAGATTACCATTCCCGACAGTCAACCCCTGCAATTAAGCGCCGAGGCGATCGAGCTTGATATTCTTTACGAAGACGAATATCTGATTATTATCAATAAACCTGCCGATTTAGTGGTTCATCCGGCCCCCGGCCACGAATCGGGAACCTTGGTTAACGCTTTACTGCATCACTGTCCAAATTTAGCCGGAATTGGTGGAATTCAACGCCCCGGTATAGTTCACCGTTTAGATAAGGATACCACGGGCGCGATCGTTATTGCCAAAACCGACCAGGCCCATCAACACCTACAGGCACAATTAAAAACCAAAACTGCCCGCCGGGAATACATGGCCCTTGTCCACGGTGTCCCCAAAAGCGAAACAGGTACAATTGATCTGCCGATCGGTCGTCACTGCAGCGATCGCCAAAAAATGGCTATTATTGCCGTGGAAAAAGGCGGTAGAAATGCTGTCACTCACTGGCAAATCAAGGAAAGACTAGGCAACTACACCTTAATGGAATTTCGCCTAGAAACTGGCAGAACTCATCAAATTCGCGTTCATAGCAGCCACATCGGTCATCCGATTCTTGGGGATCCCCTCTATAGTTCCGGTCGTTCCATCGGGATTAATCTACCCGGGCAATTACTCCACGCCTATCGTTTAATCTTAATACATCCGGTCACGGGAGAGAGCCTAGAAGCGATCGCTCCCTTACCCGCTATTTTCCCGAAAGTTTTAGCTATTTTACGCCAGAGAAACCCCTAGCGCACAAATTGCGGCATAATCTCCGCTGCTGTCCATAATCCGTAGATACCGCGACGATGCAGGGAAACCCCCGCTTTCAGATAACCGAAAGCCGGTCCGCAGACATTAGCCGCCATACTGGTTTCATCACCTAAAGTGAAGGTATGGGTAGAAATTTTGCCTTCAAAAGTCCGCCCCGTGACTTTAACATTGGTACTTAAAGGCTTTTTCGGGTTGCGCGTATCCACCACACCCCCGACGGAAACCCGCTCGCGTCCACAAATTCCAGCCAATTCCAGCATAATATCGTCCGCGTGTTCCATATTTTCGAGGCTGAGAATGCCATTGGTTTTATTTAACAGCATTTCCACTTCCGCGTCACTCATCTGGTGGGCTGTTTCTGGGTTGTAACCGGGTAAATGGGCGATATCTTCGCGAATAGTGGCACGATAAGCCTCCCAGTTGGCAATTCCCACACCAAAGGTAATTTTAACGCTATGAATCTCTGCATAACTCTGGGCAGCTAGGGCAGCGGCCGCAGTTAACAGTCCGGGGGTAGCACCGCAACCGGTCATGTAGGTGATGCCAGCGGCTTCTAGGTCTGCTTGTAGTGCTAAGATTTGTGCCATGGCGCTGGTACGTTTGAGAGCATCGACTAAAACCCCGCGCCAACCTAAGCGAATGAAAGTTTTAGCGATATCGGCCATGAAATTGTTAGGTAAATTCGGTAAGGCGAGAAAATAGCCTTCTACATCGGCAGTTTTGATTAATTCCTCGATACTGTTCTCGCTGAGACTGCCGTAATTTTCCAGATAACCGATCGAACCCTGGTCATGATAAATTTTGTTACAGGTATTGACATCTAGACCGTCTTTGTGGTAGGCAAAACCGGCTTTATCGGCGGCGGCAGTCCAAAGCATTTCCTGTTTGGGGGCGAGAATTCTAGCGGCAGCCTGTCCCAAACCACCAAAACCTAAAACACCGATCCGAAGGCGATCGCTGGCTATTTGTTTATTCATACTTGTTTTGATTCCTATAGACAAAATTCTATGATCTCGGCGGTCGTGGTTCGCCGTTGCATCTCCTTTATTTTCAATTTATCGCTTCAGGTCGTCTTTTTTGTGTAGTTTTGTTAAATTATGCCTACTAGGTTAAGGTTCGCCCTTGACGATGAAGAAAAGTTACGGGAAACTTACAAAAAATGAAAGTGGTTGGTCGAGATAATATAAAGTTTTGCTAAAATTTTAACCAGATTGCTACGATTAGCAAACTATCGTAAATTAAAACGATAGGGAGCTTTGCAAACCCCAGATCACGCCGAGAAGAGCTATGAGCATGGAAAGCCTAGAGTTTATCATCTATCCCGATGGTCGCGTTATGGAAAAGGTGACAGGCATAGTCGGTTCATCTTGTCAAGAGGTGACAGCGGCGATCGAGGCACAACTCGGGCAGCTGATGTCTCAAGAGAAAACCTCGGATTATTACCATCAAACCGTCAGCCAGTCAGAGAAAGTCAGCAACGCAGCCACTTTTAGCGACTGGTAATTTTTCATTTTTCCCAATCCCTTTATTTAAGCCACTGAAAAGCCATGTCACACTTTAGCAATATCAAAACCAAAATCCGCGATCTATCCTACCTAAAAGCCGCCCTGAGCGATATGGGGATGGAATGGAAAGAGGGTTCCCACCCCGTCAAAGGTTATCAAGGTCAAACTTTAAGCGCAGAGGTGGTAATTGAACAAGATAACAATTACGATATCGGTTTTCGCTGGAATGGTAACGAGTACGAGTTAGTTGCCGATTTACAATACTGGCAACAACCCCTAACCGTAGAAGGATTTTTAAGAAAAGTAAATCAAGGTTATGCCTACCACACCATCCTGGCAGAAACTGCTAAACAGGGTTTTCAGGTGGCAGCACAGGAAAAAAATACTGATGGTTCCATTCGTCTAGTGGTACAACGTTGGAGCGCCTAATGGCTGATTTTTCTCCCGAACGCTCTGGTTTTGAACCAGAGTTAGGGGGATTCCTAAGAGATTCCCCCGATCGCACTGGTTTTGAACCGGAATTAGGCGGTTTACTGCGCCAGAAAGCGGTTTACGTCGATGAGGTCACTTGTATTGGTTGTAAACACTGCGCCCACGTTGCCCCCAATACCTTTTTTATTGAAGGCGAATACGGTCGCTCTCGTGTCTATAATCAGGACGGTGACGAAGAAGAAATTATTCAAGAAGCGATCGAGACTTGTCCGGTTAACTGTATTCACTGGGTTAATTATAATCAGTTGTCATCCCTTGAGGAAGAACGCAAACATCAAGTGATTAAACAGTTAGGTTTTCCTCAGATTCACAAGAAATTTAGCCCCGCAGATTTAGACATTTAGGGTGGATAGGTCTAGCCTCATCCACCTATTATTTCCTAGCAGTCATGGCAGCGGTTCTCGATCGAATCCGGTACAGTTCTCAGGGGAAATAATCCTAAGTAGCTAGGTATTGAAAACTTTCAGATGCCCCCCTTATCAAGGGGGGCAGGGGGGATCGAACCTAAAATCCATTTTTAATTTAATTATAACCAGCTACTTATCTCGGATTTTAACGACAATGAATACCCAACTGATTGATTCTCTCGCGCGAATTATTCTCTCTCTCTCCGAGGAAGAAAGAGAGTTACTGAATCGAAAAATTGAGAGCGAACAACGGGAAAATTTGCAGATTAACGCTCAAATTTTGGATTTAGAAACCCGTGTCAAGCAATACGAAAATCAATATCGCATGAGTTCGGAAGAATTCTATCCTAGATTTCGTTCCGGTGAGCTAGGGGACGCTATGGATTATTTCGAGTGGAATGTTTATTATGAAATGCTATTGGCAGCTAGAAAAGAGATAAGTTTACGATCGAATTAGATGGAGATAGCCGATTATATTCCCCTAGTTAAAAGGAAATTATCTGAGAGTTCGATTGTGAACTCTTTCGCGATTGTCGATGAAAGAATTTTATTCGATCGAGGTTATTTCTGATCAACATTCCTTCAATTTAAGGACAACAACTGTATAAAATTGAACCACTGAGATAAATCATGAATCCTAGAGTTAAAGAAGTTATCCCTTTGCCAAACTATCAATTACAACTCATCTTTACTAATGAAGAAAAGAAAATTTATGATTGTTCACCACTGCTCGATTTTGGCATCTTTCAAGAACTTAAAAACAAACAGTATTTTAATCAAGTAAAAATTTTAGATGGTACGATAACTTGGCCGAACGAACAAGATATATGTCCTGATACTCTCTATCTTGACTCCATTTCCCAAACCTAGAACAGTTCGATCGAGGAAACCCAACAATTTCCCGTAAAATTTAGGAAGCATGAAAAGTAACGCTCCCACTGATCAGATGTTCTTTCGCTACAGCCTTTCTCAGAAAGATGAGGTTAGTTATTGTTGCTAAAATACTTGATGAGTAAGGATTACTCTGTACTTCATCTCTAGGAGAAAGAGTGAGAAATTTTCTACTTACCCGGTGATTGCTGTGGGGAGGGAAAAGTTAGAGGCAATCGGGGCAAAATGATAAGTATTTTATATGCAAATACCTTCAATACTTAAAAATATTTAAATTTACAATTGGTAATATTTATTTTTACTCAAGAATTTATTGAGAATAATTTCTATTTATTTACGAGATAGCAATACTTCCAGCGATTCTGGTATAATTTTGCATTATGCTATGGTGGGTTTTTCTGGTCTTTTTTGGACTTTTTAAGGTCTAGCTTGCCTTGAAACCATTGCTAAATCTAGACTTTCCCTTTTAGCCAAACCAAACACTTTCGCCAATTATCCCTTTTTTCCCTAACAACGTTGATCTAATTTTTGTGTAGTTTTGTTGCAAAGTCAAAATTTTTTTGACAAAATGCCCAAATTGTGGTAGGGACGAAATGACGAGATTTAGCATCATCTCTGGTTCCAGTGTTTCCTAAAATCAGAGACTTCCTGCCTCACCCTTAAGATAACTGCCAGAGTTGTTTTTTCTTGTATTTGAATTGATCAAAATAAATTTATTTGATGTTGTCTGTGGAGATTTTTTGGGTAAGTAGCTGATTATAATCTAATTGAAACCACTTACTTAGGGCTTGCTGAATAAATGTGAAATGTAGGCAACGTAAGGGTTTTGGGGCTTTTCTCGCAAAACAGGTGCAAGATGTTGAGAGAATCGTCGTTCAAAACCTCGCGTCTTCATCGGCCCGCGTCCTGTAGGGGCGAAGCATTCGGGCAATAACCTATCGGTGAAACCGGAGATTTTCTATCCGAATGCTTCGCCCGTACTTTTTCAGCAAGCCCTACTTAGGCAGTATTTTGTTAAGTAAAGAGCCGCTATGTACGTTTTAATTGGTGGGGCGGGAATGGTGGGGCTAGGTTTAGCCCAACAACTTTTAGACTTGGGACACACCGTCGCCATCGTTGATGCGGACCCATTAGCTTGTCGGTTTGCCCGGGAAAAAATCGGTGTCATGGCCTTTGAGGGGAGTGCTGTCAGTACTAAAGTTCTGCTAGAGGCGGGGATTCGACAAGCTAACGCGGTTGTTGCCGCCCTAAGGGACGATGCGATGAATCTAGCCCTAGTTACCTTGTCTAGAAGTTATGGCATTTCCCATATTGTGGTGAGAATGTGCGATCGCGAATTTCTCGAGGCCTATCGTCTTGCTAGAGCTAGTCACATCATCAGCACGATTGATTTAGCCGTTGTCACCATGGCTAATGCGATCGAATACCCCGAAGTAGAATCGATGATGCACTTTGAACAGGGGCAAGTGGAGGTGCTAAAACTGCCCGTCCCCAAGGATTGTTATGTAGCTGGGCGTACCGTTGCCCAAATCGCTCAAGATGCCAACTTTCCGACCGGTTCGTTGATTATTGGCTATCAGTGTCACCCTTGTGCCAGTTTAGAGATTCCCAACGGCAATACCGTCCTAGAAGCCGACTCAACTATTTTAGTAGTTACTCGTCCGGAATTCGTCAAACCGATGATCGATTACCTCGGCATTCAAACTAATCATCGTCCAACGATAGAAGTTTCTCATCCAAACCTTTAACGTAGGATTGTACCAAGTCTTCTGGTACAATGCGTTTGCGAAGTGCATCGCTCAAGGCTGCTTTCTCAGCCAGGAACAATCGTCGTCGAATGGCATCTAGTTGACTGTTGTTAGGCGACCTTTGCCCCGATCGAGACTGATTATAAGCATCCCGCAGCAGCCGTTCCGATACCGCCACTTTTGCCTGATAAGATGCCCACAGTTCTTCGTACACTGCTTTCGGTAAAACACCGGATTTCAGTAAATTGGCTAACTCATCTTGTGCCGCTTTCGACGCGATCAACTGCAGCTGTAACTGTCCAATATCCCGTGTTACTGCCGAAACCTGACTAATATTGAGCCTCTTAATTAACCAGGGTAAGGCTAATCCTTGGATAACCAGAGAAAATAACACAGAGCCAAAGACTAGCTCGATAATCAATTCCCGCCCTGTTAGAGCCAAAGGAATGGCAACCGCTAGGGCCATGGAGAGTGAACCCTTGATGTTGCCCAAAATCAGAATATGTTGCCAGCGTAAGGGGATTGGTCGATCGATCCAGCGAAGTACCGATAGTAACGAATATACTGACAGAATACGCCCCAATTGATAAGCCAAAATGACCAGCACAATCGATGGCAAGGTTTGCCAGATGGTCAAGGGGTTGATTTCAATGCCAATCAGCAGAAAAATAAAGGTATTGACGATAAAACCGGCATATTCCCAAAAACTGATCAGGGTAATGCGATCGGATGCAGAGGCGCTGCGAGGCAGCCCCAAGTTACCAAAGACAAGTCCGGCAATAACTACCGCCACCGCTCCCGATACACCCAAAAACTGCCCGAGTTGAAAAGCTCCCAAGGCAAGTGCAACCGTAAGCAGCAGGCTACTCAGCGGCTCCCGTAAGCGCACATAGATAGGCAGACACAGATAGCCTAGGACAGCACCCACTAATCCCCCACCCAGAGCAACGATCAACACTTCCTCGATAACTTGTGTGGTGCTGATGGTTCCAGTCGCGTAAATCACCAAGAGCAAATTAAAGGTGACGAGTGCGGCTGCATCATTGAATAGTGTTTCCCCTTCCACAATAGTCGAGAGCCTAGAGGGAACCCGAATTTCCTTAAAGACGGCAATTATTGAGACAGTATCTGTGTTTGCTAGAATCACTCCCACCAGTAAGGCGGGAATCCAATCTAGCCCCAAGCCAAATTTTACCAAAACCGCAATAATCGCCGCAGAAAAAACCGAGCCGGGACCTGCGAGCAGTGCGATCGGTTTAAAGGTACTGCGAAGACGGCTGATATCGGTATTACTGAACTTCCCCCGTATAAATATACTAGCTATGGCTCAAAGTCTTACAGAGCCTGAGTTAAAGCAATGTAATACTAATAAACTACTGGGTACAAACTCCTGAAATCTTTACGCAGACAGGGTTTGAGGCAAAATTTTTCAAATTTGACCCTTTGACCATTATAGCTTGTTTCCGGGCAGAAAACCATCAAAAACATGGCTACAGAGGGAATCGCTGACTCTAGAGATTAATGACACCATCTGTTACAATAAGGTTAGCGATCACTATACAGCCAACTCTACGGAATCGCTCTACTCTAGATACAGTCAACGGTACAGCCATTTTCAAAGGGAAAATGTACCCAGTAGCGTCTTTTCAATTTTTTCTGAGAAGCGACCTGCAGTAAGGGTTTTGTTAATTTTTTAGTATTTCTGTATGGGGGAAGTCCAGGTATTAATCGCCGCTTCAAAAATCAGAATCGGCAGAAAAAGGTTAAGCACTAAAAACGGATCTAACCCAATACGACGAGATAACAGATCGGTAATCGGTAATCCTGCTAAGACTAAACCTGCTACATAGGAAATGCGTAATCGCTGGGTTACTAGAGCTACGGCAGTGGCAATCAGTAGCAGCAGGATCAAGACAAGAACCAGTTCAGGAATGTCTCCCACCGTTTGGCTGTTCACAGCAGAATTGCTATCGAAGGATTTTTGTTGTGCTGCCCAGGCTACTAATAATTCTCCCCTCATAGGACGATTTTACCGAGAATTAAGAACTTGACTATTTTTATAATATAAGGGGGGTTATGGCAGTTACAGCCTTTCTCAGATAGATACGGTTAGTTATTGTTGCTAAGTAGGTAGGCACAATTATTTGTAGGATGGGTTAGCGGTAGCGTAACCCATGCGGGCGTTGGGTTTCATGCTTCAACCCAACCTACGTTCATTTTATATTTAATTCCACCCAGCTACTTAAAATACTTGATGAGTAAAGATTAATTTGTACTTCATCTCTAGGAGAAAGAATGAGAAATTTTCTATTTACCCGGTGATTGCTGTGGGGAGGGGAAAGTTAGAGGCAATCGGGGCAAAATGATAAGTATTTTATATGCAAATACCTTCAATACTTAAAAATATTTAAATTTACAATTGGTAATATTTATTTTTACTTAAGAATTTATTGAGAATAATTTCTATTTATTTACGAGATAGCAATACTTCCAGCGATTCTGGTATAATTTTGGATTATGCTATGGTGGCTTTTTCTGTGCTTTTTTAGACTTTTTAGGGTCTAGCTTGCCTTGAAACCATTGCTAAATCTAGACTTTCCCTTTTAGCCAAACCAAACACTTTCGCCAATTATCCCTTTTTTCCCTAACAACGTTGATCTAATTTTTGTGTAGTTTTGTTGCAAAGTCAAATTTTTTTTGACAAAATGGCAAAATTGTGGTAGGGACGAAATGACGAGATTTAGCATCATCTCTGGTTCCAGTGTTTCCTAAAATCAGAGACTTCCTGCCTCACCCTTAAGATAACTGCTAGAGTTGTTTTTTCTTGTATTTGAATTGATAAAAATAAATTTATTTGATGTTGTCTGTGGAGATTTTTTGGGTAATATAAACCGCTCTCTTGTTTATTACAACGCCAATGCAAAAACTTGTTCAGGAAAACCAAGAGCAATCACTAACAGGCTGGCATGACCTTCTAATTGTTAGTCTCACTGAGTCTAGTTGAGAAAACCACCATAACCAGCCCTGATTATTAACTAAAATTCTCTAAAGCTTCAAATTGACGTAAGGCAAGACTAGAACCTTGATTCCAGCCTAATTCAACATAATAGGGAAAAAGTTTCTTGATATTTATATCAGGAAAGAGACGACTATTTTCCCTTTCTTGATAACCGTCTTCTATTAACAAATATATTTTTAATTCTTCCCGACGATAAACCCACAATTCGGGGATTTTCAACAATTGATAGGCCTCTACATCAGTCAGGGAAGTAAAATCCACTTCTATAGCTAAATCGGGAGGAGGATCAACAGTTAAATCAATTCTTTCTTTGCCTAAAATTGCCTGTCTATTATCAATATAAAAACAAGTATCTGGTTCTAATCCCGCTTCCCCCGGAATTTTCAAGGTAATCGGATCAAAACATTGCCAGTCTTTACCTTGACGACGGAGGATAATTTTTACTAAATCCCTTAATGTATCAACACGATTGCCATGACTTGGTAGGGGAGACATAAGCCTAATTTCTTGAGTTTTGCGATTAAAATAGAGTTTGGGATAGGTTTTATGGAGACGTAAATTCAGCAATCTTTCGTAATCTTCCCAAGTCTGATGGGGAAAAATAACTTGACTGCCTGGAGATAAAGATAAAGTATTTTCGTTGAGAGTAATTAGTAACATTTTGGTAATTATCCTTAATTTTTTCCTGTGGGATTTAACTAATTTCGCTCTGGCAACCAATGCCTATTAAGCATTTGTTCGAGAGAATAGGGACAATTTAGAGGAAAACTGTGAGGAGACATTTCAGTTTTTTGCCCGACAATAAAAACGGCATCTTGATAGATTCTTTCTTGGTTATCTAGGAGATATTTTTCTAGATTGGTGCTTAAGTATCCATTTAGCTGAACTCTAAAAGTGGCTATTTCTCCTTGCCAATGCCGATGATTTAATTCAAATTCTTCTGACCAATATTGCCACAGCAAAAGATGAATAATTATCTGTCTTAAAAAACTCTCAACTCGATTTTTATCCCGTTTGCTCAAAGCCTCCAACTCCTCGATTAAATGTTGAATATCCAACTCAGCTAGACGATTGGCCTTGAGAAGTTTAATTGTTTCAGTCAACCAGAGATGTTCATCTTGTTCGTAGAGAAATTGTAACTGATTTAGCCAAGTATCTCTTTTCATATTTTTTCGGCTGAGGAGACTTCTAAAACTGCTTTCGGGTAGGCAATGCGTTGATGGTGGAATTGTTGCCAAACCTGTACAAAAACCTCGGCAATAATTGGTAATTCCTCCTGACGAATACCACTATCTACTAATTGTTGCTCGCGCCATCGGGCCTGAAAAATCTTTTTGATCATATCCATGGCTTGTTCTGGGGAGGCCTCCTTCAGCGATCGCAAAGCGGCCTCGCTACTATCGGCCAACATAACGATCGCCGTTTCTCGCGATTGGGGAATCGGACCATCGTAGCGAAAGGCCGCCTCATCGACGATTTCTTGACCATTTTGGGCGGATTTTTGCAAAGCTTGCTGATAAAAATAGGAAATTAAGAGATTGCCTTGGTGTTCGGGAATAAAATCGCGGACCACTCGCGGTAAACCGTGTCTGCGGGCCATGACTAACCCTTCGCTAACGTGCTTTTTAATAATCTCGGCGCTGACATAGGGATCATTAATTTCATCGTGTTTATTCGGGCCACCCATTTGATTTTCAATAAAACCGAGGGGATCGTGCATTTTCCCGATATCGTGATAAAGGGTTCCTGTGCGAATTAATTCCACATTACAGTGCAGTTTTCGGGCGGCCGCTTCAGCTAAACAGGCGACAAAAAGGGTATGTTGAAAAGTACCCGGCGCTTCCGTGGCCAAACGTTTGAGCAAACTACAATTAGGATTGGACAACTCCACCAGACGAATGGGAGTCACCACATCGAAACAGCGTTCCAAATAGGGGGATAATCCTAGGGCGATTACCGTCCAAGCTATTCCCGATAGACCATAGATGAGCGCCGTGGGTAGTAGAGTATAGATGATTGTGCTGGCCGTGGCGCTAACGATTAGGTAGGTGAGCAGATAAACACCCCCTTGACTGACTCCGATTCCCATCCCTAGGAGCGATAATTCATCCCGGGAGCGCAATTTTGCCGCTATGATCGCCGCTAATAGTCCCCCAATCGTCCCGGCGATTAAATCGGCACTGATGCCTTGGATGCTGAATAGGGAAAGACCGGCAGTTAAGAGGACTTGGGTGACGGCCAGAGTCGGGCCATAGAAACTGCTGACTAATAAACCCACGGCTGCCAGATTGGTAAAGGGAATATTAGCGATCGCTAGGATCGGTGTGGTAAAACTCAGTAAACCCAAGAGAAGAAAATCCCGGTGACGCAGAGGCCGATGGAGACGTTGAGCAACGAGGCAAAAAGTCCCGATCGCGCCGGTGACAAGGATTGCCGTTGATCCTAAACCCATCCAGTTAATGCCCCGTTCGCTTAAACCAAAGCCATCGATGAGAACAAACTGAGCTTGAGTAATTTTTTCGCCTGCTTTAACGATAATTTGACCGGTTTGAGCGTTAGACATGACCATATCTACCGCTTCCACTGCTTTGGTGGCTTGTTCTTTGGTGGCCTCTCGATCTTCTATCAGGTTCGTTTGTCCCTCTAGGGCCGCCAGAAGGATATTTTCGGCTAAAAGCTGCTGACGACGGGTTAGGCGATCGCTGCTAATCTGCACGGCGATGGTATCCTGTAGGTGACTGGTGGAAATCCCCGGGGGAATGCCTTGTACCAAAATCCGGCGCCCCGCTTGCAGGACGGCTTTTTCTAGGTTTTGCCACTCTCGATCGCCCATTTGGGCCACTGTGATCAGAGCGGCATATTTGAGTTTATTTAAGCTAGAATGCCGATAATTTTGGCTGGTTTGCTCCTGTATTTGCCGTAATTGCTCCAATCGATCGATAAATTGCTCAAAGTTTCCCTTCGTCACGCGCTGACGATAGGCCTGGATTTCCTGTAAAGCATATTCCTGTTCTTTTGTCAAGGGTTTTGCAAAAGATTCTTTATAGTTGAGTCCGCTTTCTAGAGTTGACCATTGAGCGGCAGAAAAGGTGAGCAGCGTTCCCAGTGTGGCGTTAGAAATAGTCCTGCTCAGTAAAATCGAATTTTTTGGCAAAATTGGGCTAATTTGACTTAATTGCCCTAAAGTGTCCCCTAGCGATCGCTCAATCTGGGCAGTGATTTGGGGGTCTCTTTTCAGTCGGGGAAGCAGTCCAGCCCGAATTTTTTGGCGTTTGAGGTCGGTGGTTTCTTGGTCTTGAAAACTGGCATCTTCGGGGGCGATAATTGTGACCGGAGAAATAGTCCCGACGGCCAATTTCGGCTGATTATAGAAACGATAACCGACCACGCTAGTCAGACAACCGACGGTAAACAGGAAGATTAAGGGTCGTCGCAGTTTACCCAGGGAGTAAGAGCGAGATTTTCGGGCAGAATCAGGAAAAACAGTGAAAGAATGCAGAAAATGATTCATAAATTCCAGCTAAATTCTATAAACTGCGC
>NZ_JAPZSR010000170.1:0-6572 GCF_027531875.1 Microcystis sp. LE19-84.1B
CTTGGCTGTCTATATTTTAACCAATAAATTGCTGTATTGCAAGCATAGTCAGCTTTTAAAGATAAATTATTGTTTTATTGGTCAGCAATAATTGTCTGTTTTTTCTTTAATTTTACATGACAAGTTCGGAAGAGCCATAAATACTATGTGGAATCTTGATGGAGCATGAATTTTAGTCTCATAGAAATTGGAAGAACAACAGATTGTGCTTAGAAGTTCGCTCATTTAAACTTATTAGAAATTCGATTTCTTGGTTTCTTCAATAAAAGGACTAAATGTGAATGCTAGTTCACTTATTTTTTTACCAGGAATCAATGGACCTCTTGAAAACACGATTTTTCTGGACGGATCATCTGAGAACATATTCTTTGAATTTTGTATCCCAGGAACTACGACTGATGAACGAAATGCCTGTAATTCCCCCTCAAATATTTGTTGAGTCCATAACAAACGGCTCTGGTGGGGCGACCAAACAAGCTGATTGTTCTCATCGTGTCGATAAAAAAGGGTTGTCCCAATAAAACCTTGACAATTCTTGACACTATCTCCAACTAACATTCTCTCTTTGATAAGACCTTGGGGTAAAGGAGAAACTTCTAGCGGCTGTTCATTCTTGGAGAATTGTAATTGATTGACCTCACTATCTAAAACTTCTGCATTAGAACAACCATCGCCATTTTGTAAAATACCACTGACTGCTTTCCTTAAACTTTTAGGAGAAACTGGTGCAAAAACATCCCCTTTCAAATTAAATTCAGCCACCATTTGACCACCTTCTTTAGTTGCGTACTGAAAGGTAATTGTTGCTTGGTTATCACCAGGAACATCATTGATTTCAATGCTATTAATTAATTCATCTCCCATAAAATTAGAACGTCGAACGTTTCTAGCAACAGGAAGGCTGTATCCAACAACAGAAATGTGATCTTCGAGATCTTCTACCTTATAGGAAAAGTCAATGATCGCTCCATTTACTTTCAATCTGTTTTTGTCCACAAATTCATCCGCTTTATTGGATCGGTAAGTGATCCGAAACTCATCGCCCACCTGAAACTGATAAGTTTGGTTGGGTTGACTGGTACACCCATATAGGATCGCTACTCCTACGGCTAATATTGCAATAGCAGTAACGTTGCTCTGAGATACTTTAGATAGGTTTTGCATGACCTAATTACCTCCTTTTGGGATTCAGGACTTACGCACTGTAACAGAATCAGGTAAATCTGATAGCTTAGAATCTCAAACCTTGATTTTTCGTCGAGGGTAAGTCCTAACATTTTTAGCTTTCAATGGAGTAATTTTTACTAGAATTGTTGCAGTAGATTAAGTGTTGCCTGATAATTTGCTTGATCCCCTTGTTGTAAATACAATTGTGCTGCTTTCCGCAAGTCAGTCCTACCTTCCCGCCTGTCTCCCTGCATAGCTCGAATTCCGCCTCGGATCACGTAAGCCAGGGCATTGTCGTGGTCAAGCTCTATGGCTTTGTTGAGGTCCGCAATCCCCTTCTGCCAATGGTTTAGGTTAACATAAGCCCAACCTCGCTTAATGTAGGCATCAGCCAAGTTGGGGTCAAGCTTAATGGCTTGATTGTAGTCAGCCAATGCCTTCTGCCATTGCTTGAGATTAGAGTAGACAACTCCTCGGCTGCTGTAGGCAAGAGCATAGTTGGGGTCAAGCTCAATGGCTTGATTGTAGTCAGCCAATGCCTTCTGCCATTGCTTGAGATTATAGTAGACAACTCCTCGGTTGTTGTAGGCAAGAGCAAAGTTGGGGTCAAGCTCAATGGCTTTGTTATAGTCAGCGATCGCCCCTTGAAAATCCTCTTTGTCTAACCGCTCATTCCCTTGGTTCAAATAAAGATCAGCCAGTTTTTGGTTAGCCTGAGTGACATACTTACCTTGGGGATGCTTCTGAAGGTACTGTTCAAAACCATTAATGGTATTGACTTGTTGGCTTGCTTCCCAAGCCCAGTGATCGGACAACACTTGAAACTGCCAAAATCCTATACCCCCTAATCCCAGTAACAGGATAGCACCCCCAACCAACCAAGGTGTTTTGCCTTTGGTTTTCCATTGCTTTAAGGCTGCGGCAGCACCTAATGGTTGAGGGGAAAGAGTGACTTGCTGAGAGACGGAAATTTCAGTATTACCCTCGATCTTGATAGAGTTTTCAGAAGAAGAGCGACCTATGCGTAAACTCTCAAAAATGCCCTTGAATACAGGCGCAAACTGAGCAGAATCCCTAGCAGGAACTTCAGAAATGAATTGGAAAGTCACACCTACCCCAAACAAGGTAGTGCATTCTTCCTGAATACGTCCTTTGACTCCGTCGTAGCTGTAAACCAGTCTGGCAGACGGTTTGTTATCTAAAAGCAGTTCTTCGGCTGAGATTAACTGAAAGCCTGGAAAAGCTCTTTTCAGTTCTTCTTGTTCCTGCTTGATGTACTCTTGGGGCGTACTGGGAAATACGAGGACTTGTTCCTTTTCTTGAAGAATTTCACCCCGACGCGCATTTACGGAGAAGCAGGGAAGACCACCACTTTGTTCTTGACCTGCTATGGCAATGGGAATTATCCATGAGTCGGCTGGTTCATTTTCCCAGAGAATTTTCCATTCAGATGGATAGGCAAAGGAAAAATGCCATTCTTTGTTGTCGTAAGATTTCAGCTTAGATAAGGTTTGCATGACCTATCACCTCCTTTTGGGATTCAGGACTTACACACCGTAGCAGAATCAGGTAAATTTGATAGCTTAGAATCTCAAACCTTGATTGTTCCTAGAGAGAGCGTAAGTCCTAACATTTTTAGCTTTCAGTGGGGTCGTTTTTTACAATTGTTGAAGTAGATTCAGAATAAATTGATAATCTTTTTGATTCCCTTGTTGTTTAAACAAAGCTGCTGCTTTTTGCAAGTCAGCCCTAGCTTCCGATCTGTTTCCTCTCTGTACCAAAATAGTTCCCCGAACAACGTAAGCAAAAGCCTCTTGAGGATCAAGAGCAATCGCTTTGTTAGCATCAGCCAGCGCTAAGTCATACATTTTCTGCTTCCAGTAAATAAATCCCCTCTCAGCGTAAGTATCAGCATCTGGAGCGAGTTCAATTTTCTTGTTATAGTCAGCCAAAGCTAAGACATACATTCCCCGACCCCAGTAAAAATGTCCCCGCTTATAGTAAGCATCGGCATATTTAGGATCGACTTCAATGGCTTTGTTGTAATCAGCTAGGGCTAAGTCCGTTTTATTCTGGCTCAAGTACAACTGTCCCCGGTTGGTGTAAGCATTAGCATACTTAGGATCAAGTTCAATCGCTTTGTTGTAATCACCCAAAGCTAAGTTGTTTTTTTGCTGTAGATGATAAACAAATCCCCGAAAGTGGTAAGCATTAGCATTCTTGGGATCGACGGCAATAGCTTGGCTAAAGTCAATCAAAGCCAAGTCGTTTTTTTGCAGTAGCGTGTAGAACGTTCCTCGATCAATGTAAGCTTTAGCATTCTTAGGATTGAGTTCGATTGCCTTGTTGTAATCAGCCCAAGCTAAGTCTACTTTTTTCTCAGCAACATAGAGCAAAGCCCGATCTCCATAGACATCGGTATTATAAGGATCTAGTTCAATGGCTTTTTTGTAATCAGCCAAAGCCAAGTCCTTTTTTTGGGGCGAAGAATAAAAATAAAGTTTCCCCCGATTTCTGTAGACTTCAGCATTCTGAGGATTGAGTTCAATGGCTTTGTTGTAGTCAGCTAGGGCTAAGTCCTTTTTGTCCTGCTCAAAATGAAGTAGTCCTTGATGGTTATAGAGATCGGCCAGCTTTTCGTTAGCCTGAGTGACATACTGACCCTTGGGATACTTCTGAAGATACTTTTCAAATCCTTTAATGGTATTGACTTGTTGGCTTTCTTCCCAGACCCGGTTATCAGACAAAACTTGGAACTGCCAAAATCCTATACCGCCTAATCCCAGTAACAGGATAGCACCCCCAACCACCCAGGGTGTTTTGCTTTTGACTTTCCATTGCTTTAAGGCTGTGGCCGCACCTGAGAAGCGAGAAGATAGAGCGATTCTGAGAGATGGAAGCAAATGGGACTGACGATTTGCTTGTGGTGCTGAAGTTTCCTCCAGCAATGGACTATCGGCTAGTGGGACTTCTTGAGCTTTCTCACTTTCGCCTACCTCTACCTTAGAGCTATTCAATCGGTGGCCGACTTGAGTGAGAGAAGGACAAATGCTCGGTTTTGGAGTCGTTTCATTGGTCGGTTTAGCTCCCTCCTCAACCTCTTTGAATCCTTCTTGTTCAGGGATGTCCGTATCTTTAATGGCTGTCGCATTGCTGTCAACAGGATTGGGCATTTCTTGGCGATCGCTCTCAACGGAACTTGAGTAGCGACTGATTCGCCGCAGAACCTCTTGGTACTCCTCCATCTTGCCCTGTTGCCGATCCAACTCTGCTGCTTTCTGCCAGTCAGAAACGGCTTTTTGGGTGTCCCCCAGTTCACTATAGCTGATGCCCCTTTGATAGTAAGCTGTAGCTAAATTGGGGTCCAGGCTAATGGCTCGGTTGAAATTAGCAATGGCTCGCTGATGAGAGCCTTGACGACTACGCTCAATCCCCTGCTTGAGATAGCTCTCAGCAGAGTTAGACTCTAATCCTCGAGCAAAATTCCCGTCGGTCTTTTCTTTGAGTGTCATGGCTTTTCCTCCTTTGCTAAGTGAGCATCTCTTGGCGCAAGCTTGACATGACGTGAGTTCAATGTTTACTCTTGTTCATCCCAATCGTTGACTTGTTGACGGGCGCGGCGAATAGCTAGACCATTATCAACCGCAGCAGCGATCACCCCTAGTCCCAGCACAGTATTACTTGCCTCATTAGAAGGAGCGGATTCTGGATTGACGGCTCCTAGGAGTACCACCAGGGCAGCGGAGAGACCCAACAAAGGAAGCCAGCGCCGGGTATAGAGATAACCAGGCCAGATTAACAGGCTCAATCCTACGGCAATCCATAGATTGCGCTGGGATAATTTGAGGACTGTAGCCATCTTTTCCAGTTTGACCTGCTCTTCAGCAAGCTGAATTTTTGTCTTATTCTGAGTAATTTGGGCTTTGATTTGTTCAATTTTGGAGTAAAGTTCCTCGATTTCTAGCGTTTGCTTCTCCTGTTCTTCGATAAGCTGTAGCTCCTCGCATTTAGGGCTTTGAGACTCAATGCGCCCAATTTTGTTCTCAATTTCCCCAATACGGAGCTTCTCGTTCTTAACTTGTTCTTCAATGAGTTGGAACTTGGTCTTGACTTCAGGTTGTTGAGCCTCAATTAACTGGATTTTGGACTGAAGCTCTCTGATTTGCTCCTCGTGTTGCAGAATCACGGGAATGACATCGGCTTCATCGCTGTTTAGCTCGCTTAAAGTCTGCGTCTGATTGTTAAATTTCACAGTCATAATTCCCTCCCCTAAAACTACCGTTTTATCAGTCCTGTCACTCCTCACCTACTAATGGGTATCTAAAACCCTAAAATTGACCCCATTTAACCCCTCCTGGACATTCAACTCCCGTACCCAATCCACACTTAGATTGGGTAACTCGATAACCATGAGCGTAAGCCCACTGTCGCCCCCCCTTGTCCAATTCAGGAGAACCACAATTCAAGTAATCTAGAGCCATGTACACATCGCCGTAGCGAAAGAGGGCGTTATTCAAGGCTTTTTCCGAACCCGGAATCCCCAGTTTTATGCCTAAGAAAAGGACTTGAAGGCGATTTTGGCGGTGGCGCACTCGCCTTACCAGCGAATCAATAGCTGAGTTAGACTCTAAGCCAGCTTCTTGCAAAGAACTTTCTGTGGTGTCCCGTTCTGCTTTGCGGCTTCTGAAGTTACTTTCTGTCTTTCCCTTGAGTTTCATCGCTTTTCCCTCTTGCTGAAAAAACTCACTCACTTACCCGAGAACAATTTATATTGTACCTTGCTTTGGTCAATCAGAGTTAGCACGATTAAAGGTTTGACGGGGCAATCGCACACAATTCTTAAATATCTGCAATAAACCTATATAAATAAAAACTTTTCCATTGTTTGGCTGGTTCAGGTTCGAGAGGATCACAATAGGGTCTTGCATTATATAAAACTACATGGTTCTGTTGTCATGCCCAATAAATATTTCCTCGGATCACATCACACGCCTATAAATATCAATATCGGCAACTGTTGTGACTCGTATAAATGCTTACTGACTATCCAATCCGAGGAAGAGCCGAAGCAAGAAGAGAAAACTGTTGGCAATTCTTATCTGGCAAAGCCTTGATCCATTAACAACACCGACATCTGTTAGTAAATATAGCCCGTTGGACATCTAATCTAATCAAGCTCTAGGCACTCAAAAAAAAACAAGTGGTAATGATTCAGTAGTAGTGGCGTAGCTCTCTTGCTTACCTGGTATGAATTGTGTAAAATATAGCGTTTCTGATTCACAATACATTCCCGATCCTGAACAGCTTAATCAGCAAAGGTTTAAGTGTGCCGCACAGATGCGAGAACCGCTATATTTATTAATAAAAATAATTGGAACCCGCTCAGTCTTTAAACCTCTAGCTTG
>NZ_JAPZSR010000340.1:0-2723 GCF_027531875.1 Microcystis sp. LE19-84.1B
ATTCTTTTTTTGCTACCTTTAATCGCTTATGAGGTAAGCAAAGCACGACGTTTTTAAAAATTTTCAGCTATGTATTTCCGAGAAATCGACTAAAAACGTTGCCAGATAAGGATTTGAGAGAATGACATTTCAGAGAATGAATCAACCCTAGGGGGCAGGGGGGATCAGAGGCAAAATCTATCTTTGATTTAATTATAACTACTTACTTAAGTGGCCAGCAGATTTCTAGTCGATAATTAGGGCTATTTTCCCCGTCACCGCACCAGTTTCTAGCAATTGATGGGCGCTGATAGCTGCCGCTAAAGGGAAGGTTTGGGAGAGATGAATAGTTAACTTTTTCTCATCAATTAAACGCGCCCCTTGCCTGAGAATTTCTGTTTGATATTTTTGCGCTTCTGGCAGTCCCATCAAAGCCGGGGTTAACATTAATTCTAAACTAATCCGCAAATTGCGATCGCGCGCTTCCTTCCAGCTGCCCCTAGGTTCCAAAATTGTCACCATATCGCCATAAACTCGCACCGCTCGGCAAGTCTGCCCAAAAGTTTCCCCTCCCACCGTATCAAAAGCGACATCTACCCCTTTCCCTGCGGTTTCTTGAAGTATCGCCGCGACAAAATCGGTTTGTTTGTATAAAATCGGGTAATCTGCCCCTAATTGCCGCACCAAACGCTCTTTATCGCTATTTCCCACCGTTGTATAAACTTTAGCCCCCTTCAGTTTCGCCAATTGAATCGCAACATGACCAACACCCCCGGCCCCGCCATGGATAAGTACGCTTTGTCCCGACTGGAGACGAGCGCGATCGTAGAGTGCTTCCCAAGCGGTGATTAAAACCAAAGGTACAGCGGCCGCCTCGGCAAAAGAAAGAGATTTTGGCTTGTGGGCCAAATGATCCGCCTCGATCAGGGCATATTCGGCATAATTTCCCGTGCCAGGCTTGCCCAGTCCGCCGCTACAAAAGTACACTTCATCCCCGGGGCGAAAATCCTGCACCGCCGCCCCAACGGCCTCGACAATTCCCGCCCCGTCACAGCCCAAAATGGCCGGCATTTGCTCGGGGTAAAAAGTGCCGCGTTTACGAATTTTTGTATCAATAGGGTTGACACCAGCGGCTTTTAATGCTACTAAAACCTGATGCGGTTGACTAATTTTCGGGGTGGGGACTTGCTGAAGCTGCAGGACATCCACGGCAGTCATGAGGATAGCTTTCATTCTGTCTATTCGGGATTAACCCACATTAACGTCTGACCAAATTCTACCGGTTCACCGTTAGCGACGGCGATTTCGACGATTTGCCCGGCCACTTCCGCTTCGATTTCATTCATCAACTTCATCGCTTCGATGATACAGACCGTTTGTCCGACCCGGACTCGATCGTTTTTTTCCACAAAAGAGGGTTCATCGGGAGCGGGAGCGCGATAAAAAGTGCCGACCATGGGAGAGGTAATCGCCAGCCATTTTTTATCAACAGCGGCGGCTACGGGTTCGGGAGTGGGGGTTTCTGGGGCCGGGGTGGGACCTGCGGCTACCACTGGAGGGGCGACCGGGGCCGTCACCACCGGCAAGGGAGCGGCGAGAGGCCCAAGGGCAGTATTAACGGTTCCTTTGCGGATATTTAGCTCCAAATCTGCACTTTTAAGGCTAAATTCACTAATATCCGTTGCTGCCAATGTTTTGATCAGTTCTCGAATTTCGTTGTAATCAATAGTCACCGCTCTGAAATCCCCCCGCAAATAAAAAGCAACAAATCCAAATTCGCACCTACCAAACCGTCGATTTTTCGCATCTAGCGGCTAAGTTTTGGGAGACAGGCTCAGAAAACTGGCTTTAGTCCTAAACCCCTCCCTAAGACCTCATTTCTGGGCTTCTGATCACAATTATTCCCGTCCCAGATAGGAACCATCCCTGGTGTCCACTTTAATCCTTTCACCGATGGAAATAAACAGGGGAACCATCACCTGCGCTCCCGTTTCTACGATCGCCGGTTTCGTGCCACCGGTGGCCGTATCTCCCTTGACTCCCGGATCTGTATCGGTGATTTCCAAGATTACCGAGGTGGGCAATTCTATCTCTAACACTTGCTCATTCCAAAAGAGAATATTGACTTCCATTCCTTCCTTCAGATACTTGGCTCGATCGCCCATTTGTGCCGGGGTGAGAGTTGCTTCCTCAAAAGTCTCCATGTCCATGAAGACAAACTGATCGCCTTCTTTGTAGGTCTGCTGCATGGTGCGCTTTTCGATCGTGGCTGAGGGCAAGGTTTCCCCCGCCCGGAACGTCCGTTCTACCACGTTGCCGGTCTGGACATTTTTTAACTTGGTTCGCACAAAGGCCGATCCCTTACCCGGTTTGACGTGCAGGAATTCCACCACCCGCCAGACAGAGCCATCTATCTCGATGGTTGTGCCGCTCCGAAAGTCGTTACTCGAAATCATGAAATGCTGTTTAGGCCAAGAAAGATCAACATTCCATTTTACATACTTCCTGTCCCCGAAAAAACTTTTTTCCCGCCCCTACAGGTAAGGAGGAGGTGGCATCTCCCAGAACGGGAGAAGGTAGGGCTGATTCATTCTCCGAATCTAATTCTTTTTTTGCTACCTTTAATCGCTTATGAGGTAAGCAAAGCACGACGTTTTTAAAAATTTTCAGCTATGTATTTCCGAGAAATCGACTAAAAACGTTGCCAGATAAGGATTTGAGAGAATGACATTTCAGAGAATGAA
>NZ_JAPZSR010000134.1:0-5504 GCF_027531875.1 Microcystis sp. LE19-84.1B
TGTCAGTCTGTAGAGCGACCATAAGACCAGAACAGAGTAAATCTGTTAAGGCAGGTGCGGAACCCCGCAAGGGAAAGAAGCAGAAACCCAAATCGTGAGGTTTGGGAATCACCGTCCGTTTACGGCGGTGAGGATGTCAACAGGTTCGGACGGCTAGTTTTTTTGATCACTGGTTTCTAGTTTAACTTCAGGAGACGGTCGGCGGTCGTCAGGAGATAGGGTGATAGGGTTTTGGGGTGATAGGGTTTTGGGGTGATAGGGTGATGAGACAGCTTCCCCACTTCCCCACTTCATAATTCATAATTCATAATTCATAGTTCATAATTCATAATTCCCCCTCCCCACTTCCCCACTTCCCCACTTCCCCACTTCCCCACTTCCCCACTTCCCCACTTCCCCACTTCCCCACTTCCCCACTTCCCCACTTCCCCACTTCCCTCTTTACAAAACTTCATCGTATTTCAGGGCTGGAAAGGGCAATCCTTGGGCAATAGGGGAAGGGAAAGCGGGAAAATATTAAAAAAAACTTAAAATTTTTATCTTGCTGCCCTTTATACCCTTAAAGCCTTGCTGTCTCTGATTTCCCGACGGTGAGAGGCTTTGAGCCATGTCAGGAATTGATGACCAACTCGATCGAGTCATTGTTAAGTGACTGTTACAAAAAGACAGCAAAAAACTTAATAATATGTAACAAACAAAGTTTCGACAGCAGTGTATAAATTTAACTTGAGGGGCCAAGATAACAGACAAAAGTTAAGCTGGATACTTGTTTAACCTCCTTAGGTGATTTATGAGAGAGCCGTGAAGTTTTTTCAGGTTTCTTAAAGTAAATCGCAACAATCACGGTCAAGGCTCGTCCAGACTCACCGTGAAATCCCTTAAGAGGGAAAATTTTAATTGCAAGCAAATCCCATTTAAATTTAGGAGATTGTCACAATGTTTGACGCATTCACCCGGGTAGTATCCCAAGCTGATGCTCGCGGCGAATATTTAAGCTCTTCCCAACTAGACGCTCTCAGCGCCATGGTTGCCGACAGCAACAAACGGATGGACTCTGTTAACCGGATCACCAGTAACGCTTCCACCATCGTTGCTAACGCCGCTCGTAGCCTGTTCGCTGAACAGCCCCAACTGATCACCCCCGGTGGTAATGCCTACACCAGCCGTCGTATGGCCGCTTGCTTACGGGACATGGAAATCATCTTGCGTTATGTTACCTACGCTACCTTCTCTGGCGACGGCAGTGTTCTCGACGATCGTTGCTTAAATGGTCTGCGCGAAACCTATGTAGCTTTAGGAGTACCAGGAGCTTCCGTAGCTGCTGGCGTAAGCAAAATGAAAGAAGCTGCTTTATCCATTGCTAACGATCGCAACGGTGTCACCCCCGGCGATTGCAGTGCTTTAATGTCTGAAATTGCCAGCTACTTCGACCGCGCCGCCGCTGCTGTCGCCTAGTCCCCAGGGCTAGTCTCAATTAAACCGTAGGAAACTTATTGCAAGATTATTGGGAGATACCAAACAATGAAAACCCCCCTTACCGAAGCCGTAGCAGCCGCTGATTCTCAAGGTCGTTTCTTAAGCAGCACCGAAATCCAAGTTGCTTTCGGTCGTTTTCGTCAAGCTTCTGCCAGCCTCACCGCTGCTAAAGCGTTGACTGAAAAAGCCAGTTCTTTGATCTCCGGCGCAGCTCAAGCGGTGTACAACAAGTACCCCTACACCACCCAAATGCAAGGGGCTAACTTTGCGGCGGACCAACGCGGTAAAGACAAATGCGCTCGTGACATCGGTTACTACCTCCGCATGGTGACCTACTGCTTAGTTGCTGGTGGAACCGGTCCGATGGACGAGTACCTCATCGCTGGTATCGACGAAATCAACCGCACCTTCGACCTGTCTCCTAGCTGGTACATCGAAGCTCTCAAATATATCAAAGCCAACCATGGTTTAAGTGGCGACCCTGCGGTGGAAGCCAACTCCTATATCGACTACGCTATCAACGCTCTCAGCTAGTCCAATCGAAAAAACTGCTGGTCTGGAAAGACAGGAGGTTGTTAGCAAAAGGGTTAGCAATCACCTGTTCTTCCAGACCTTAGTTATATCCATCGTCAAGGCGGCCAGGTAATCGAACTGATCCTCCCCTAGTTTTGAGCGGTCAGAAAATGATCATTTTTTTGTAGGAGAACTTTAGTGGCAATTACTACCTCAGCTTCTCGTTTAGGGACAACCGCTTTTAGCGAGGTTGCTCCCGTGGAATTACGTCCCGATTGGTCCCGTGACGACGCACAGGCGGTTATTCGCGCCGTCTATCGTCAGGTGCTAGGCAATGACTATATCATGCGTTCCGAGCGCCTTACCAGTGCCGAATCCTTACTCTGCAACGGTTCGATCACCGTGCGGGAATTCGTCCGCGCCGTGGCCAAATCGGAACTGTATAAGAACAAATTCTTCTACGGTAACTTCCAAACCCGCGTCATCGAACTTAATATCAAACATCTTTTAGGTCGCGCTCCCTACGATGAGTCGGAAGTGGTCTATCACCTCGATCTCTATGAAAACAAAGGATTCGAGGCCGATATCGACTCCTACATCGATTCCGCCGAATATACCGAAAACTTCGGCGATAGCATCGTTCCCTACTATCGCGGTTTCGCCACCCAACCCGGTCAAAAAACCGTGGGATTTACCCGGATGTTCCAACTCTATCGCGGTTATGCCAACAGCGATCGCTCTCAGATTGCCGGCAAAACCTCCCGTTTAGCGGTGGAATTAGCTCAAAATGGTGCTTCGGCAGTGGTCGGTCCCTCCGGTGGCAGCGATGGTTGGGCCTATCGTCCCTCTGCTCAACGCAACACCCCCAGTAAAGCTCTTGGTGGTAGTGTGGCCTATGGTGATGTGGGTAAGCTCTATCGCGTGGAAATTGCCGCTATTAGCAAACCGGGTTATCCCCGTGTCCGTCGCAGTAGCAAAGCGGTTATTGTCCCCTTTGAACAGTTAAATAACACCCTGCAACAGATCAACCGTCTCGGTGGCAAAGTTGCCAGCATCACCCCCGCTAGTTTGAACTAATTTTCTAGCTTAAGATAACTAAAAGTCTCCCGGGCAGCCGTCAGGTTCACCGGGAGACTTCTTTCTAGGGAACTGGCAGAAATTGACCCTCAGCAGATCGAGCAAACCTGTAGAATGAAAATAATTCCCTCGTTTTAATGCCTGTGACTGTCACTTCGATCGCTTTTGACTCTATCGATACTGCCTTAGCGGAAATCAAAGCCGGACGTGCCATTGTCGTAGTTGATGATGAGAATCGCGAAAATGAAGGAGATCTAATCTGTGCGGCCCAATTTGCCACCCCCGATATGATTAACTTCATGGCAGTGCAAGCTCGCGGTTTAATCTGTCTGGCAATGACGGGAGAGCGTCTTGATGCTCTCGAATTACCCTTGATGGTGACAAAGAACACCGATAGCAATCAAACCGCTTTTACTGTTAGCATCGATGCCGCTCCCCACTTAGGGGTTAGAACTGGCATTTCAGCAGAAGATCGGGCGAAAACCGTGCAAGTTGCCATTAATCCAGTCACTCGTCCCGACGATCTCACCCGTCCCGGTCATGTCTTCCCGATTCGTGCTAAAGCCGGTGGAGTCTTAAAACGCGCCGGTCATACGGAGGCAGCCGTGGATCTGGCTCGGTTAGCCGGGTTGTATCCGGCGGGAGTTATCTGTGAGATCCAAAATCCCGACGGTTCCATGGCCCGTTTACCGCAACTATTTGAATACGCTCGTCAGCATAATCTCAAGTTAATTAGCATTGCCGATCTGATCAGTTATCGCTTAAAACATGATCGCTTTGTCCATCGGGAAACGGTCTGTAATTTTCCTAGTCAATTCGGCACTTTTCAGCTTTATGCCTACCGAAATTTATTAGATCAAACCGAACACATCGCTATTGTGAAAGGGGATCCCGCTCTCTTTGGCGATCAACCTGTAATGGTACGAATGCACTCAGAATGTCTGACCGGGGATGCTTTGGGATCCTTGCGTTGCGATTGTCGGCAACAGTTACAAGCTGCCCTAAAAATGATCGAAAACAACGGTTTGGGGGTGGTGGTTTACCTGCGACAGGAAGGACGGGGAATTGGCTTAATTAATAAGCTAAAAGCCTATTCTTTACAGGATATAGGACTAGATACGGTGGAAGCCAACGAAAGGTTAGGATTTCCCGCCGATTTGCGCGATTACGGCATGGGGGCGCAAATGCTCAACGATTTGGGGGTGAGAAATATTCGTTTAATTACCAATAATCCCCGTAAAATTGCCGGATTAAAAGGCTATGGTTTGGAAATAGTCGAGCGAGTACCTTTGCTGATCGAGGCTAATGATTATAATTCCAATTATCTGGCCACAAAAGCGGAAAAGTTAGGACATCTATTCCTACAAACCTATCTAGTCACCATCGCTCTCAGTTGGGGGGAAAATCCGCCGTCAATTTCGCAAAGATATCATCAATTGGAGAAATTACGGCAGTTAAGTCGCGCTAATCAATTATCTCTCCAAGAAGAAACCCGACCGGTAGCCAATGCCCTTTTTGATCGCGCCCCTTTGATCGTACATTTAGGTTTAGATATTCGTCAGGGTGTCAGCAGTAATTGGTATAAAAATCCTTCCCATCCTTACCTTTTGGTTATTGACAAGATATTAAATGACATTAAAGATTGGTCGGAAATTGAACGCTTAGAATTTTTAATTTCCGACGGAGACGATTCGATGACGGGATTACAAATGAAACTCGATCGTCAAAAAATGTCCGATGAAGATTTCTCACAATTACCACAATTAGCTACCCAAATTATCTACAGTTTTACTCGTGATTCAGCCAAAAATTAGTTTTCTATGACCATAAAAGATCGTAACAGTTATAATTAAACAAAGCTAGTGTAACGGGGAAAAACTATGACAACTCTCGACATTTTACCGGAAGTTACCTGTCCCCCCACCGATTTATGGAGTGATGAACCACCCTTGGAAAGTGATTTACATCTGCAACAGATCATAATTCTTCTCAGTTGTCTAGAATTGTTATGGCAAGAGAAAAACGATTACTACGCTTCTGGTAATCTGACTATCTACTATAACGAAGAACAACTAAAAAAGCGCAATTTCTGTGGTCCTGATTTTTTTGTGGTTTTAGATACAGAAAAACGTCCCCGCAAAAGTTGGGTGGTTTGGGGAGAACAGGGAAAATATCCCAATGTAATCGTCGAGATTCTCTCCGATTCTACGGCTAATATTGACCGAACTAAAAAGAAAATTCTCTACCAAAATACTTTTCGCACTCCTAATTATTTTTGGTTCGATCCTAATACCTTAGAATGGCAGGGATTTAGACTAATTGAGGGACAATATCAAGCTATTTCTGCCAATGAGCAGGGTTATCTCTGGAGTGAAGAGTTAGGATTATATTTAGGCATATTTGACCGGAAACTGCGTTATTTTACCGTCGATGGTCAA